>JAUVPN010000111.1 GCA_030598645.1 Hyphomicrobium sp.
GAGCTGCGGCGACGAAGGCTAGCCCAATGCCGGTATTGCCTGACGTGGGCTCGATCAAGACTGTTTTGCCAGGCGTGATGCGCCCGTCTGCTTCCAAAGTGTCGATCATGGAGACGCCAATGCGGTCTTTCACCGACGACAGCGGGTTGAAGAACTCTAACTTCATCAGAATGTCGGCTTTGGTATTGGCTTTCGCCATAATTTTCGATAGCCGGACGAGGGGCGTATGCCCAATTGTTTCAGCTATCGAGTCGTAAACTTGGCCTCTGCCCCAATTCTTGGTGGCTGCTAGCGTCTTGATTTTGGAAGTGTCGTTCATGAGGTCCTGCCTTGTCTTGACCGTCCCCACCTTTGTATCGAGGATGCGGCGTCTTGGGGTAAATTCGCATCGCCTTAAAGATAACACGAAGTCCCAGCGTGTCGAATGGCAGGGGTGCTCGCGCCGTCAACGTCTGTCGCCGCTTCAGCTTCGCGAACGAGGTTTTGTCCGCGCCTTCTTTGCAGGTTTCGGTTTCTTTTTTGGAGTAGTTTTGCCAGTATGTTTCGCCTTCGCGACGGCCGTTCCAGTTGACCCAAAGCTGCCGTCCCCCCGTGCCGTATTGGAGATTTTGGCGACTGCAACGAGATCGGCGCACGCCACGGGCGTAATGACGAGTTGTGCGATGCGTTCGCCTCTACGAATTTCGAACGACGCATGCCCCAGGTTTGCGATTACGACCGATACCTCGCCGCGATAATCGCTGTCGATCGTGCCAGGGCTATTGAGAACGGTAATCCCGTAGTTGAGCGCAAGTCCCGAGCGCGGGCGCACCTGCGCTTCAAATCCCGCCGGCAGTTCAATGACCAGCCCTGTGGGCACAAGAGCGCGTGCCCCTGGCGCGAGAGTGATAGGGTGTTGTGTATCGATAGCCGCCACGAGGTCGAGGCCGGCAGCCCCTTTCGATTGATACGCTGGCAGAGGCAGATTTGACGCATGCTCAAGCCGCACGACGCGCAAGCGGACGCGCACCGCTTTTCCCGCGGCTGTCATTCCGCTGCCGCCTTGGATTTCAACAAGTGCTCCGCTGCTCGCAGCATCAACCGCTCGGCAACCTCTTCTTTCGTCATTTGCGGCCAGTTTTCCACGTCTGCAAGAGTCACAAGGTGCACGGTATTGGTGTCGCTTCCAAACACGTGGGTCTCCGGTGAGACGTCATTGGCCGCGATCCAATCAGCTCCCTTGGTCTTTAGCTTTTTCTTAGCATAGCCGATCACGTCCTCGGTTTCTGCCGCAAACCCGATGACGAGTGGTGGCCGCTCTAGCCCCAGCTTGGCGACAGTGGCAAGAATGTCGGGGTTCTCAACGAGATCTATAGCAGGTCGTTTGCCGGTTTTTTTAATTTTCTCACGAGATACGTCGGCTGCGCGCCAGTCTGCGACGGCAGCGACGAAGACAGCAACATCGGCCGGCAAGCTATCATGAACGGCATCCAGCATTTGCTGAGCCGTTTCCACGTCAAGAGTATCGACGCCCTTCGGCTTGGGAAGTCCGACCGGGCCGGTGACGAGTGTCACGCGAGCTCCTAGTGCAAACGCCGCCTTGGCAACGGCATGGCCTTGCTTGCCTGTTGAGCGGTTGGCTATGAAACGCACGGGGTCGATGGGTTCGTATGTGGGGCCGCTCGTCACCAGCACATGGCGGCCTGTGAGCGCTGGCCTAGTGCGTAAGGTCGTGCCGGACCGTGCGGCATTGTTTTTTGCCAGTAGAGATGCTGCGACAGCGATGATTTCTGGCACTTCGGCGAGCCGTCCCTCGCCGGTCTCGTCGCGCTCGGCCATCTCACCCACGTTCGGCCCGACGAAGTGGATGCCATCCGCTTTGAGCTGCTCGACATTGCGCCGCGTAGCAGGATGCCACCACATGTGCGGATTCATGGCCGGCGCCACCAAGACCGGTTTATCGGTCGCCATTAGAACGGTGCTGGCAAGATCGTCCGCATGACCACCGGTCATCTTAGCCAACAGATCAGCCGTCGCCGGAGCAACGATTACCAGATCGGCCTCGCGGGAGAGTCGAATATGGCCGATCTCGCGCTCGTCGCTCAGGTCAAACAGGTCGGTGAAGACACGATCGTTGGTTAGCGCCCCGACGGAAAGCGGGGTGATGAACTCTGCTGCGGCTCGCGTCATGACGGCGCGCACGGCGATACTTTGCTCGCGTGCACGGCGGACCAGGTCAAGGCATTTGTAGGCAGCTATGCCACCACCGATGATCAATAAGATGCGCTTTTGCTTCACTTCGAATGCCGATGCCTAGGGGCTAAAAATACTTCAACATAGCACAAGACGCAGCCGCAATAGGTTAAGTGGCGCCTCAAACTGACTCGTTTGCCGTTGGCTAGTTGGTTAAGTCTCCTGGGCAGACCATAGCCCCAGCGAATGCCTTATTCGCATGCGGTTGAGATTGCGTTCGCGTCGTTCCGCCATTCTTCCCGACGTCGATTTCTGCATGCTCATGGGCGGCCTATGTGTCGTCCGAAGCTAATATTTTCTGCCCCAGAATTTGATGGAGATCTGTATTGCGTATTTCGATGAGATGCACTGTTCGCCAAAAACGATTGTTGAGGCAAGGTTTGATAGGTAGGTCGTTAGCGCAACGTGGCACGTGCTCGGCTATTCGTCCGACCAACAACGCGGGGCAGGTGCCGCCAATTTACAAAAAGAAGATGTACATCTCGGCGTGACGCACTTGCCCTACTCGCACATTGTGCCCCCGCCGATGATTCTGCGACCGATCGATCGGTCTTCAAATACTTAATAATGGTCCAGGTCTGGGGAGTTGTTCCCAAGCGGGGCGATGCTACCGGCATCACCCCGCCTTTTATTTTCTGCATATCGATGGCCTTTTCGGCCTCACACTGGTTCAAGCGGGGCATCGCAGACCTGCCATTGCTTTGTCGCAATGATCGCAGGGCTTGAGGCGGCTAAGGCGACGTGGCCTGCTTTGGTCGTTTCGGTGCGGATTGGGAAAAAGGGTCGACTTGGTGACCGCCAATTCTGATCAATCCGGACAGGCTAGGCTCAAAAGACTTTCGTGCCGCTTTCCAGCAGTGGCGCTTTCACTCTGGGCAATCATTGCCTTTGTGCTCCCGCAAACCGTCCAGCCGCTCAATCTCATTGACTTCTTAGGCTTTCCGCTGGGCTTTTACATGCTTGCGCAGGGCGCATTGATTGCCTTTGTACTCATCGCGATTGTCTCAGCTTGGCGCCAAGATCGCCATGATGTGCGGCAAGGAATGGACGGCGAAGGGCACGGCCTCATGGCGTCGAAACAAGGTAGGACGGTTACGCAGACTAGACTGAGCCTCCTTCTGATGGCGCTGCTGCTCGCGAGTGCAGTTGCGGTGCTGCTTCTGCTCCTTGGAGAGGTAAGGTTCGCCTTTGCCGGCATATATGAGAGCTTCTTTATTCTGGGCGCCGCACTCGCGCTGACCGTTGCCTTGCTTGCACATAAGCTTGAAGGTTTGGCACCTGACGCGCGCAAACTGACGGCACCACCCTTTTTTCGTGGACTTGCCCTCGCAGTCGATACGACGACGGCGGCGTTCATTTTTGGCCTTGTCGGTGCTGTGTTTGCTTGGGGTCAGGATGCCCTCGCCTTCGCGCTTGGTCTTGGCTCCGGATATCTGCTGCTTCAGCTCTTGATCGTGCCACGGCTGCCGCGCTTCGAGGCGATATCGACGGCGGCGTTTTTTGCTGAGCGATATGGAGGGCTGGCTCCCCGGATTTTCTCAAGCGTGGTAGTCGTCGTTTCGATGGGTGCTCTTCTTGTTGCGCAATTGCTTGCAGCGGGTCTCATTGGCGCTCGTCTCCTCGGGCTCGAATATCAAGTCGCCGTATTTGTTGGAGCAGTCGCGCTGCTGCTGTGCTTCTTGCTGCGCCAGATGGCGACCACGGCATGGGTTAATGGAATTCTCTTCGTATTTCTGTTCGTGGCGCTTCTCACGCCACTGATCAAATTCGCGGTGCAATCGTACGGCCTGATGGTGCCTCAGATCGCCTTTGGGAAATCCCTGTGGCTGATACAGAGTCTTGAGGAGACATTGCTTGAGCAACAGCTAGCTGACCCCGTCTTCATGAAGCCGATGCTCGCATCATTCCTGATACTGAGCCCGCTGAACTTCTTTGGCATTGTCGCAGGCTTGGCCGCCGGTCTGTCGGCGTTGCCAAGCGTGCTCGCGCGCCACGCGCTGATTGGACCCGTGCGCCAGGCACGATGGTCGACGGTCTGGGCGCTTCTCTTTGCCGGATTTCTACTTTCTGCTCTTCCGGCCTGCGCGGCTTTTACAAAGCTCAAGCTCTACGCGACGATTGCCGAGGGGATGAATTTGATTGATCTGCCGGGCTGGATCTTTACCTACGGCAAGATCGGACTTGTTCAGATCTGCGGCCAAGATGCGACCGATGCTGTTACCGTTTTGCGCGCCTGTGCCACCGTCCCGGATGCAATAGGAGTGCTACGTCTACAGGATCTAACGATGCACGCTGACATGATCATTCTTGCTATGCCGGAGATCATCGGATTATCAGCCTGGTTCGGCGGTTTCATAGCCTCAGCCCTTCTGGCGACAGCACTAACCGCTGCGGACGGACCGCTGCAAGCGATAGTTCGGACATTCATCAGCGACGGTCGGTCGGTTGATCATCGCACCCCAACATCGACGTGGCTTAAACTTTGCGTGCTTGCCGCGCTTGCCATCTCTGCAGCTGCCTATGCCGCAACGACGAGACCGGCAAGTATTCTCGAATTGGCGACTTGGGGCTTCACGCTTGCCGCAGCCGGTCTCTTCCCCGCACTCGTTTTCGGACTGTGGTGGAAGCGGGCCAATGCTTGGGGCGCATGCACTGCGATGGTGTTGGGCTTGACTGTGTGCCTCTACTACGTCGTAGCAACGCGTTTTTTTGCTGTCAGCTTCTATGAGACGTGGGGCTTTCTCTCGAACGCTGGCCCGATGGCTGTGGAGAGGTTTGACGAGCTCAAGGAAGCTTGGATAGCTGCCGAACCGGGGCGAGTCCAGGATGCGGCATGGATACAACTCGATGGCCACGCCCAGATGATCGCCAACTGGTGGGGCGTAACGAACCTCGCAGCGGCGCTATTCGCCTTGCCCCTAGGCTTTATTGGCATTGTTGTTGTTTCGTTGTGCACGTCGGCCAATGTGCGCGATAAGTCCTAACGGGTTGAATGTCTTTTGTAGGCAAAGCGTTTCTAATGCCTTCCGTGCTAATGTTGGCATTCTCGCCGAGCAAGACCAGTGCTTTCCCCGAAACCCACCGTGCACCTAGCAAGTGAAAGAGCTCCATGATCTACGATCTGGCAGTTGTCGGCGGTGGCATCAACGGCGTTGGTATCGCGGCCGATGCGGCAGGGCGTGGCCTTTCCGTTCTTCTGGTCGAGATGGGTGATCTTGCGAGCGGGACCTCCTCATATAGCTCCAAGCTCGTCCACGGCGGCTTGCGTTATCTGGAACACTTCGAATTTCGACTCGTGCGGGAATCACTACAAGAACGAGAGGTGCTTCTTGCCAAGGCACCGCACATTATCTGGCCGCTACGCTTCGTACTGCCGCAGGGCCCCGGTGGCCGGTCGTGGCTTCTGCTACGCGCAGGGCTATTTCTGTATGATCACCTGGGCAGCCGCCAACGCATTCCCGGCTCGTCTGCTGTGGACCTGACACGAGATGCCGCCGGACGACCTTTGCGCGGCGATCTGACCAGTGGCTTCATCTATTGGGATTGTCATGTCGACGACGCCCGCCTTGTCGTGCTCAATGCCCGTGCGGCTTCAGACAAAGGTGCTGCTATCAAGACGCGCACACGCGTTGAGGCTATAATTGCTGACGGTATCGAATGGCGGATTGCGTTGAACGGCGTTGGTGGAAGATGCGAGGTGCGCGCACGCGCACTCGTCAACGCCGCTGGGCCCTGGACTCAGGACGTGGCGGGCAGGTTTGGAGGCGAACAATCCCGTGTCAAAGAGGCAATCCGGCTTGTCAAGGGTAGTCATATTGTCGTGCCGCGCATTGCGGGCGCGCAGGATGCGTACTTGTGTCAAAGCGCGGATGGTCGGGTGGTATTCGCAATTCCTTATGAGAAGCGCTTCACACTTATTGGTACAACTGACGTTCCCTTTTCGGGAGACCCATCGGACGCAGAAATCGATGAAGATGAAAAGGCCTATCTTATCGGTCTTGCGAACCAATACTTCGCGCAGCCGCTTGCCCGCGCCGATATAGTCTGGAGTTTCTCGGGAGTGCGCTCGCTTTATGATGGAAGCAGATTTACCAACGTGTCATCTGTGTCACGTGACTATCACTTCGAGCTAAACGCGGAACCGGGCCGGCCGCCGCTGCTGACTGTACTCGGTGGCAAGCTCACTACCTATCGGCGTCTGGCCGAGACTGGTCTGGCCAGATTGGCACCATTTATTCCGCAAATGGGACCAGCGTGGACGGCAAACGCAACTTTGCCCGGTGGTCATCTCGGCGAAGTCAGTCTTCCAGGATTTGTGCAGAGATTGTGCAGGAGACGTCCGGCCTTTGATCCAGAATACCTCGATCGCCTTGCGCGTTGCTATGGGGCAAGTGTCGATAATGTTTTGGGTGACGCTAGACGAGAATCGGATCTGGGCGCGGCGTTGGGTGGCGGCTTGACGGAGCGCGAGGTTTGCTACCTTAGCCAACATGAGTGGGCAAGCGAGCCTGACGACGTGCTATGGCGGCGCACCAAGTGCGGCTTGCACATGACGATGGATGAGCGCCGCTTGGCCGCTGAAAAAATCGCGAAGTTTTTATGAAGTGAATGAATCTAGGTGGGGCTGTGCGGAACCCTCATCGCGAACTGCGCATTCTGTTCTTTGGGAACAGGCCTGGCCGCAAGCTAGGATCCGTCCACGGCCCGCGCATATCGATGACTTCGCGTGGCTCCGGCTTTTCGTCCGCAGAAGCACCGGCTGACCTGTCTCCGATCACCAGACTGAGATCCAACATACCGGCAGCAAGATTGATTGCGCCCTCTGCCTCCACAGCTCGCTCGCCTGCCGTTGCCTGAGCGCTTTCGGTGCGAATGACTCCATTCACTAGTTCGAAGCGCGCGTCGAGTTGGTCAACGGACATAGCGCCGGTGCTAGCTAGTGTCCAAGCACCCCGGGTTTCGGGTGACTTCGCCGCGGCGGAAAGCTGGTCAATGTCAAGGCCGATGCTACCTCCATCAGCCATAGTCACGTAGAGCTTGCCGCCAAGCGAGTTAAGCAGGCTCGTTCCGGTGTTCCCGGCAGCCGATATTTCAATGATCGCATTTCCGCGTCCTTGGATCGTAGCGTGACCGAAGATCGCCCGCCCGGCGCGCCCGAGATCTAAGTCCTGGAGCTTGCCGCGGATGTCATAGCTTGGCTCGGGGCCACTCAAGTTGACACGCAGCTGTCCGCTACCGCGCGTGCCGTCATCAATCTCAAGCTCGGCAACATCAGCAATCATCTTGCCGTCTTTTAGCGAGATAGTGGCTGCGCTGCTCCCAATAATTACGGCAGGAACTACTACGCTATCCGATGATATCCGCAGATCAGCGTCAACGGCGCGCAAGAGTGGGAAATTAAGATCGTTCGCGGCGCTCACTAGCGATAGAAGGCTTTCACCAGAGGTTTGCCCGGTTTCGCCGTCTGAGCGAAAATAGGTTGTGAGATCGAGTGTCTCGAATCCCAGTGTGCCCTCGATCGAGGGGCGCTCGCCGCTGAAGTTAACCGACAATGTGCCTGTCGCCTCATTGCCGTCCATTTGTACGGTCGCATCCTGGAATGCGACCGTGCGATTCACCCATTCGAGTTGGCCATTTGCTCGGAAGTCTCTAAAGGCGGGGCTTGATGGCCATGTGATACCGATCCAGTTTGCCGCGTCCTGCAAACTCGGAACTCTCAACTCGCCGTGCTGCGAAAGCAATCGCGGGTTTTCTCCCAACATATAGTAGCCATTAAAGCTCGCTGCGAGTAATCGGCTTTCAAGTGAAGTCTTCATCAAGCGCGCGCCGCTCTTACCATCTATTTTAGTGCCAAAAGTCGTCTCAAAGGCTACCTTTTCACCGCGAAAGATAAATGAGCCTTCAGCGTGGATAAAGCCTTCTGGATTTGATGTGACGTTGGCCGTCACCTGATGGAGCGCAAGGGTTA
>JAUVPN010000242.1 GCA_030598645.1 Hyphomicrobium sp.
CTCCATCAGCCATTTGCGAAGTGCTGACTCCTTCGCGTCAATCAGATCATTCGTCGTGACACCGCTGAAGCGGATCACGGCACGCCTCTGCTCGGGTAACCTCGCAAGTCGCACCTCCGTCCCGACAGGTTTAGGCAATGACTCAAGCGAGTAGTTAGCGGGCATGATGAAGCGGATGGCCCACGAGCCTGAAGATGCGGCTGGGGTTTGTGTCACAGGGGCAGTCATAGTCATCGGATCGCGCCGTCTTTGAGTGACCGGTGCAGTCATCGCAATTCTGTCCCCATCGCGCTCTTTGGCGAAGATGTACCCAGCTAGCGGGCGAAAGCCACGCCTCACGGCGTTCGAGCGATCTCCCTCCCGCGTCACCTCGGCGACAACGAGTGAAGGATAGTCGCGTATTTCGATGTTACCGTCTGTTTCCACGGAGGTATAATCTGGATGTTCAACATTATTTACGTGCCAGACAAACGCGCCAACTCCCGCAACGACGATCATGCCAAGCACAATCACGCTAACCAAGACAAGTTTTCCCACTTTATTCATTCCGGCTCACAACCCCGTAGCAAAATCTACTTCCACATTCGTTACGTATAAGCAGCATGGGCAGATCAGATACCAATAACGTCCCATTGTAGGAACTTGGCATGCAACCGAGCAGCTAGCTTGAAGCCGGGCATGTGGTGAGATGGTATTGGCGTTCCAAGATCCCCTGCAATTAAACTGACCGTTATGGGCGATTGGAGTTTGCGCCTACTGGCGGCCAAAGCGCGAATGACAGCCGCCAGGGTTTTGTGGATGCCAACGTCAAAGGCTTGAAGGAGTGACAATGCTGGTCGACGCTATGGCGACCCTGGATCTGGGCACTTTCGGCTCGGGGGTCAACGCGGCGGTTGTTGGCGCGTCTGGCGGGATCGGCGGGGCGATAGTAGATCATCTTTGCTCTTGCCAAACCGTCTCAAAAGTCTTCAGTATTTCCCGGTCCGCGCCAGACTCTGGCAGCACAGACGAGGCCTGGATACCCCTCGATCTTGAGGACGATGATTCGATTGCAGCAGCCGCGGAAACTGTAAAACGCTCTGTAAAAAATCTGCATATTGTAATAGTGGCAACCGGCGCATTACATGACGATAGCAAATTACAGCCAGAAAAAACTTGGCGCTCTTTAAGCGGGTCGGCGATGGAGATTGCCTTTCGCATCAACGCTATTGGTCCTGCACTCGTTGCGAAAAACTTTCTTCCTCTCTTGGCCAAAGACAGAAAAACAGCGTTCGCAGGTCTGTCCGCCCGCGTGGGCAGCATCGAAGACAATCACCTCGGCGGATGGCACGCCTACCGGGCTTCGAAGGCCGCCCTGAACATGCTGATTAAAACGTTGGCGATCGAACTTGCGCAACGCCGACCCAAAGCACTTTGCGTCGGGCTGCATCCAGGAACAGTCGACACAGCCTTGTCCAAGCCATTCCAAAGAGGATTGCGACAAGGTCAACTATTTTCCCCTACTCAGTCGGCTCGGCACCTATTAACGACATTAGATCGCCTGACGCCGCCCGACTCCGGACACCTGTATGCGTGGGACGGGAGCTGTCTGCCATTTTAGTCGATAGAACTTGGCCAGAGGCTCGACTCACAGGGCAGCGACCCAACGACGCCTAGCTAATTAAGCAGCAAATCTGTGCTCGAGAGGTCTACTAAGAGCTGAAAGCGAACCCATATCGCGTTGGGTTCTTTGAACAGAAGCTCCTGCGCGCTATAGGGGGCAAGCCGAAGCTACACTCATCAGCTCGCCAAAATTTTGCTGATCGAAAAGGAGACAATCGATGAGCGCGCAGTGGCAGTACCAGATACGCATAGACTTGGATGACAGGGTTTCAGATCTAGTCCGACTGCATCCCGAAAATGAAGCAATCAAACCGCTGAGGGAAATTCTAAGCAAACATCAGGCGAAGATGACGTCTCAACTCGATGCCTTCACCGCCTACGTTGCGGAGACTGAAACAAACGGCGACAGAGATGATCCTCTCTATAGATGGACGAAAGCAACAATCGAGGATCCCGCAAAAATAGAAAAGTACCGAAAGTCCTTTACGCTTTATGTCGACGGAGACGCCGTTTACCCAAAAGAAAAGGCTGACGCACTGGAAACAGATTTGCAGCCGCTTGTAAGTGGCGGGCTCGTGACGCGGATGTCTAAGCACGATACCAATCCTTCTAACAATCCTCATCCGCCCGCGCGCTATCACCGGCAGGCGTCTGGCAAGGGTACAGAGTGAGAGATGCCCTCTTGCACTACAGATTCCGGGATGCCCTTCAATGACAATTTTCGCTTTAGGTCACAAACCGCTTGGGCAGCAATGATCTGCAATATACTTTTTGCATCTGAAAGCGGGAACGAGTCCGCTGCTTGGGATTTCTTCCGTGTTAAAGCAGCCTCCCGCAACCCGGAACTCTCTTAGCCCCTCCCCTCTCCCATGCGCGACTTTCCTCGCGCTGCTAGAGCGCAATCTACCGCGCTCCAAACGTGCGCGTCTGCGCGGCACTGCCTGTCGTTGATTTGCACAAGAACCCACCCGCTATGCGCTATTTGATCTCAATCGTGCCGATCATGCCATGCTCTGCGTGTGCAAGCCCTTCTTCATCTTTTACGCCACAATGAAGGTCCGTGAGCCTGCCAGACGATACCGGCACGAACCACCACTCCGCTGTACCGCCAGGGAACACCTCGATCTCACGAATAATGCCTTTTATCTCAGCCAACTTTCGCCCCTCGTGAATGACCTCAACCTTGCGTGTAAATACTTTTGAGGCAAACCCTGGGGACGTGAAGTAGTGCTTGTTGGGACTGGGGTTGCTGAGAACAAGCTTATAGAGCTTGCCGGTCTCAAAAGTCAGGCTATTCGGTTCAAACACGTGCGCGCCGTCGCTAGTGCCCAATTGCACGCGCATCTCAATCGGCTCCTGGCGAGTGAGATCGCCTGCTGGAAACGCCGGCGCTACGACTCCGCACGCGAAAAGCGTTGTCAGTAGATTTGTTACAGTACCTCGGTTCATGGGCTTCCTCCCGTTAACTAGCAACGCAGGAATATAGTTGGCGTCAACGCAATCATGGAGATTTACCTCTGCGGGCCTTGCAAGCCTTAGGAACGAGCATCGGCGTTGTCAGTTATCCCGCAGGCAGCGATCTTCTTCAGAAAAGTGCAATGTGTCGGCAAGCCGAGGGGATCGCTACTCCGTGCCAATGCCCTTTCGGAATGCCTTCAAGCTCTGCGTAGTGCAGGTCGCGCTCGGCCGCCTTCTCACTTTTTGCGGAAGCCCGTCGCCAAAACGTAAAGCTCAGAGGAATGTTGCCGACTAGCGGGCGGTTTCACGTGGTGCACCGTGGTGAAATTGCGCTTGAGCAGATCAAGAAGCTCGCGCGCAGTGCCGCCCTGGAACACCTTGGACAAGAAAATGCCGTCGGAACTTAGAACATCAAACGCGAAATGCGCTGCCGCTTCCGCCAACCCCATAATGCGCAGGTGGTCTGTCCGCGCATGCCCGATGGTGGGTGCCGCCATATCGGAGAGCACAATGTCCGCGCTGCCGCCCCGCAATAGCGATTTCAGGGTGGCTTCGGCCTCAGGTGCCATGAAGTCGAGTTGCAGCACCTCTACGCCGGCCAGTGGCTCCATTCCCAGAATGTCAATGGCAATCACTTGCCCGGTGCCACTTGCCGACCGCACGCGCTCGGCAATGATCTGACTCCACCCGCCGGGGGCTGCCCCTAAATCAATCACTCGCCGTCCCGGATTCAAAAAATGATACTTGTCGTCAATCTCCTTGAGCTTGAAGGCTGCGCGGGAGCGGTAACCTTCACGCTTCGCTGCTGCCACGTATGGGTCATTCAGTTGGCGCTCAAGCCAACGTTGCGAAGAGCCCCGGTGCTTGCGCGCGCGCTTTAGTTTGACATGAAGCTGACGCTGTCCACCGCTCGGCCCACCCCGGCTCTTGTTCATGGAAGTTGTCCTAATAGTGTGAGCACCTAACGCTGTCGCCTTGGCCTCCGGCGGCGACCCTGCCGGAAGACGCCGTCCTCGCTCATTAGGGTGGTGAGGATGCCCTCGCGCAAACCTCGGTCGGCCACGCGCAGGCGCTCGCACGGCCACATGCGTAGCACCGCTTCGAGTATTGCGCAGCCTGCGAGCACGAGGTCAGCGCGGTCTCGGCCGATGCACGGCTCTGCCATGAGCTGTTCATAGGAACGGCACAACAGATCGTAGCTGACGGTGCGCACATCTTCGGACTTAAGCCAGCATCCATCGACGCGGTTACGGTCATAGCGAGGCAGCTTGAGTTGAACGCCGGCAACGGTCGTTACGGTGCCCGATGTACCCAGCATATGCACCCGTTGCCCGTCCAGTTTTTTTGCAATCGTGTGCTCACTCTCAAACGGCCGGAGCATGTCCATGGTGTGATCTACCA
>JAUVPN010000071.1 GCA_030598645.1 Hyphomicrobium sp.
CGATGCACGGGCGGTTGAGGGACAACGGCGCGTGCCGTCTTGCGGGCGGGGCGACTGGCGGAGAGGGTGGGACTCGCCTATAAACCGTTGTTTCTGCTAGTTATTTCGTGATTACAGGCGCATGTGTATCACCCTTTTGTCTCACTGCCAAGGGGGCGGAGACGATACATTTTCGCTCCTGACAACCCTTTGCCGGTCAACATGCGCCAGCGACTCCGGAACCGCCATTTCGTCAGGGAGGCTAGTCAAAATTCTTTGCAAGTGGTCCGTCGGCAACCGGCCAGACACTATGCGCGACTGCCCGCGGGCCCTCAAAGACGATATAGCTCTTCGAACGCACATGCTCGACGCACGTTCGCTTGCGGGCAGGGCTTAGTACTTTCCCTCAAGCGCTTCCTTCAGGATCAGCTTGTCCAGCGTCAGCTCGGAGACCGTATTCTTCAGCCGTTCGTTCTCGCGTTCCAGATCCTTGAAACGCTTCGCCTGGTCAAGCTTCAGACCGCCGTAGGCACGCCGCCATCGATAATAGCTCTGATCGGAAATCCCCAATCCCCGACAGATCAGGCCGATCGGTTCACCTTGGCTCACCCGCACTTCGGCTTCCCGCAGCATGCCGACGATCTGTTCGGTCGTGTACCGCGTCCGTGCCATATCCCCTACTCCTAGTTGAAGAGTTCGGAAATAGCCGGATACGCTTAGACAACCCGAGATCACTTTTGGGGAGCAGGCCACTTTGGCATGGGTCTGAGCAACTGAATCGTCACCGAGCCTGCCCCGGGACATGACGTCTTTAACTTGCGCGTCAGCGGGCACAAGCAAGACTCGAGATTCATGCTGATGATCTCGCGTCACACTGATTATGCCCAAGACCTGAGTCGTCATCTGTCGGCGCGGTCGGATTTCAACCTCTTGGCCGCCGATGCCACTTCGAGGAACAGTCAAACGCGGTTTGCCGTGGACTACAGCCCGTACGGCTAATCAATACGAACGAAGTCACGGCGTGGTAAAGGCCGGACTTCTCACATTACATAACGGACGATACATGGCGTACGGCACCGCCTGCACGTCTCACGGACTCTTTGGCAATTGGTCCAACGCCCTATTTGCGAAGAACGGAATAAATCCAAAAGACTCGAGCTTGCGTCGCGCTAACGCGATCTTTTGCGGGTCGTCGATGTACTCGATCGAAAAAACGGGGATGCCATCACGCACTGCCGCGTTGAGACCGGCGAGACTCCAGGCCACGTCTCCCCGGCTGTTGGGGATACCAGGGCCGTTAAGACCAAACAGAAGGCTCTCTTTGGTCACTCCGTCGATCAGATTGCGATAGCGTGAATTCTTGAGAAGCCCCTCGGCATTCTGACTCATGATCAGGAACCCACGTGATTTGTTCCGTGCGCGCTGGCTGAGCTCCGCCACTAGGTTGATCATATCTTCTTTCGCAGAACGCCGAATTCCACGCCATTCGGCATAAGCGTCAACGCGATCAAGAAATGCGCCATCGAAGCCGGCGGCGATAATCCGATCGAGGATGGAGTCGTCTTGCGCGTAGACGATCTGCTTCCAGGCAGATTCCCAGAAACGCACTCCATAGGCACCTGGCCAGTCCGGGTTACTGCTGCCGAGCCAAGAGGGTGGAGCCTCCGCCCAGGCCCGTTTCCAGTAGGGGCGGAAGTCCTCCGCCTCTCCAACGCTGATATAGGCAAGAACAATGCGCCGACTGCCGTCCGGCTTGCGTTTCAGCCTCTGAACGTCTTCGGGGCTTGCAACAATTATGTTGGGCTGACCCAAGGCGTGATCGATGACAATGAGGTCGAGGTTCGAGGCTGCGAGCCTGTCCACGTTGATATTCTGATATTGGCATCCCCACAATCTCGCTTGGCTTAGCGTTTGTGCACGCTCGCCGCGCACCGGTATCTCGATGGCGGAAGAGGGCCGTGAATCAGATAACGCGGCTATGAGTCCTAGAGACGAAAGCAGAACAGTTGGCACGAGAAACGCGGGCACACAGTTCCTTCTCATGAACGAGCAAGCGAATACACGCGAAATGATCACGACCATCAGCCTAATCCTTCCTCACTCACGCGTCGAATTCGAACCTGCAAGATTGCCCCGCCAGTACTTCGAGATGGTCGCACGCGAAATCGAGGACTTCACACGAACGATGTCACCGGGAAAAAGGGGCGTCATCTCATCGGCCTTTACGCTCTGCGCCTTTCCGTGTCCCTGAGACCGGACAATCTCGAACACTACGATTGACCGGTCAGGATCTCTTTCAGTTCCCAGATTTGACAACACAATGGCATCGAAAATGCCTTCAATCGATGCTACCTCTTTTTCATGGCCGATCATTTTCTCAGTATTTTTCGCAAGCTCGCGAACGATCCGTGTCTGCCGCTCGCGCTCGAGCAGGGTCGCACTGCGCTTTGCCTCTTCGAGCCGCTGCTCAGCCCGTAAAAAGTTAACCTTCATCAAGTGAGCGCGGGCCTCGATTTCCGCGAGATCGGTCTTGGCAAGCGTAATGATCGGCGTTCTTACAGCGCCGTTCTTAGACAGGCGAACGAGTTGCTCGACGCGTTTTTTGCGCAAACTGATGAGCTCCACACTCTTCGACCTACCCTGCTCAATCGCAGCAACCTCGCGTCGGATCGCTGCGATTCGGTCATGAGCTTGCCTAATCTTTTCATCGTGAGATGCTTTCAGCTGTGCCAGCAATGCATTCTCAGACTGCATCAGCAAGCCCGCCTCCTGCTCACCCCCCAACTTGATCAACCTCTGCGGCGTTTGCGCGTGTTCGCGTCGATCTCGCTCTGCCTCGATCCGCGCGCGCTGTGCGATCAAACGCGTTAACGCGAGAGCGGCGCCTGCATGGCGCTTCTTCTCACGCAAGATATCAACCATGAGCGCGTTGCGCTCCAGCGACTTCTCCAGTCCGCCGGCAAGTGCAAAGGCGTGCAGAACCATCATTCCTGAGACATATTTATACGCGCCGGGATTTCGCGTCGCACCAATCACGTAAACCGGCTGCCGCTCCTCGATCGTTATTGTGACCTCGCAAGCGCCTCCTATGATCTGTTCGAATGCTTCCGCTAAGGATGACTGCAGTTCCTTTGTCGATTGATTCGCGGCGTTGAACGAGCCGAGGCGCGGCAATGAGACCATTCCGTCTGGTTGCACAACGTACTCGCCCGTCAGATCCAGGCGCTGGTAAAACGAGCGGGTCGCTGGCTGCGCACGGGTCTCCCCAGACCCGCTTGAGGCGGGCAAATCAAGAAGCTCTAAAAATATGATCCTGATACGATCTCCCGCCGCAAACTTCTCTATGGTCGAAAGGGGGCTTGCAAGAAAAATCGGCTCGTCGGGCTGCGCTTCCGCTCGCGCCGAGGGCATAAACGTTGATAGGGGAATGGTAAGTGCTACAAGCAGAATGGTAAGTGCTACAAGCAGCGTGAAGGAGCCAGTTCGTCGGAAGATGGCGAAAAGCTTCGATATGCTGAACATATTGAAGTTCCTTTTAGATGCTGGGCCGCATGACACCGGTTTTGGACTTCTGCACTCCTGGTGCGTAAGCGCCTTCTTTGCGCGCGGCACTGCAAGCATGCCTCTGCATGCGCACAGCGCCTTCGACAAAGGTTATGTAGTCGATGCGGCCAAAAACACGGCCGAGAACCACAGATGCTGCCGTTCCGCTTACGACCGCGGCCACCAGGATACCGAAGCCGTAACTCATCGGACCGATGGAGACTGTAACCAACGTTCCGAGGAAATTGAGAAGCAGAAAGCAAAGCTGGAGAAGAAGGAATTCGCGGTAGCGTTCGAAGAATAGCAAGAATGTTGTCGAGGCGAGGAATACCATCTGAAAGACCGCAGCGATGGCGCAGAGGCGTAAAATGGGTATCCCGCTAAAAGGCAAACTCGTGGCGCGCACGATTAGAGGCGCAGTGATGACGACAATAGCAGAGACTGCAGCCTGCAGTAGGATGATCTTCTCCAGCGTCCGAAAAGTATAGCTCTCAAGCTCTGCGCTCTTCTTTCGGATCTCGGTAAGCGGCGAATGGCCTTCAATCGCATCGAAGTAGGAGCGGTATCTCCAACGGTATTCGGTATCAAGCGCCTTCACGAGATGCGTGAGTGCAGGAATTATCGTGAGAGAGCCAATGAACGCCGCACTGTCGTAGAGAGGCGCGTTTACGAGACCTGAGTTTACGTATTCCCCAAGCGGACCAGCCCAAATCACCCACTTGTCAATCCAGACAGCAACTATGCCAAAGAGCGCACCAATGGCAATGACCCAATACTTTTTGAACCACGAGAGCATGTTTGCGATGGCGGTTGTAAGGCCGCAGTGGGGATCTCGAGCATGTTGGAAGACACGCATCGAAAATCCCAAAAATATGACCGCCAATCCGCAACTAAGTCCCAACAATATTCCGGCGCCGTTAAGGCCGGAAATCGCAGCAAGGAGAGCCCCCGAGATCGCGACGACCAGCCCACCCGCGAAGACAAACGTGATGGCACGAAATTCGCGCAGGGTCGCGCAGAGAGCCAGGCTCACCCACATCATGCCGATGAGCCCGCTTGACTGGGTCAGCGCAACAGCCGCTTCGAAGGTAAGCTTAAAGAAAGCTACCACCAGGAGCGCGAGCGCGGCAGAGCCCACTCCACCCAACACCAACCCTGCGAGTAGTAGAGGCACGATGCTTTCGTGCGAGCCCGAATAGATGGCGTCGGCTGAAACGCGATATGAGATAATCACGACTGGAGTGGCCGCAACGATGGACAACAAAAAAGCGTAGATGAGCAGCATTCGGAAGTCAGCAAGTGTCTCCCTGCTGGCCCATTGCTGAGCGATGGCGGTGATGATAACGATTGCGGCGATAGTAAAAAGCCATGGGCCGGCCACGACAGCGGTCGAATAGCCTGCTGAAACAACGGATTCTTTGAGGCCTCTGTCGTGATCCGCGGGTATATGTCGTGCGCTGACTCCAGCCACAATTATTGAACCTCCGAACTCGAATATTGAATCTCCGAACTCGAAAAACGCGCAATTGAGAACGACTTCTCATAGAGCTCGCTGTAACTCTGGCGCGCCTGCGATAGCGTATAGTAGCTCGCAATCCGGGATCTCATCACATTGCCCATAGCTTCCTGCTCGGCTTGATTGCGGAGGAGGTGTACAACAGCGGCGGCGGTCTGGTCTGGCGCTAACACGTCGGTGACATAGCCAGCCTTTCCAAGGTTTGGCACTTCATCTGGCGCACCTAGGAGTAGGTCCTTGCAGCATCCAACATTTGTCGTTACGCACGGAATACCAGCAGCACCTGCCTCGAGGAGCACAAGCGGTTGCGCTTCACTGACGCTTGTTAGAACGACGACGTGGATCGATGAGAGGTAGTCCGAAAGGCGGACATTGCCCGTGAAAATCACGCAGTCTTCTAGACGCAACTGCTCCACCATCTCGATACATTCGGCAAAGTAGGATGGCTCCTCGTCAGTCGGTCCCATAACAAGGGCACGAATATCCGGTATGTGCTCACGGATGACGGCAGCGGCGGCAATATACGTCTTTACGTCCTTTATCGACACGACCCTGCCAATGAGCGCCATCGTCGGTCGGTCTGCCGCAGTCGGCCGGCCGATGTCCTTGTAAGCAGATACGTCAATCCCGTTTGGGATGATACTTAGCTTTCGAGGTTCTGCCCCAAAGCTCCTTTGTAACTCCTGATTCTCCGTGAACAGCGTGACTATGAAGCTGCTCGCCTCATAGCAGCAGCGCGCATAAGAATCGAAGGCATCAATCCAGATATCGCGCACATCCCGCCTTTCGTCATCGATCGCGAGCCCTTTTTCAATTGTGTCGGAGAGCCACCGAGCCATCATGATCTCGATGCGGCGCTCACTAGTATAGATACCGTGCTCCGTAAGAATCGTAGGACACCCTGTTTCAATCCTCGTTCGAGCTGCGAGCAATCCCGCATAGCCCGTTGAGACAGCATGATAGGTTCGAGCCTTCGGCAGCTGAAAGCTTGCCACCGCAAACAAACCACCAACAAGCGCCCGCCAGGCCCAAAAAAATTGCAGGAAGGATGCGTTAGGAGCAAGCGTTCGATACGTTCCTTGCACCATGTTCCAAGCAACCGGCGAGTTAAGCAGGGTGGGAAGCGTCAAAGCCATCTTTGACGCTCGCAGGCAACCTAAGACCTCGGCGAACTCGCGGGCCCCGCCACCTGCAATCAGTTGCGATGTGGCCTCCGCAAGCTTCGATGCGCACTCGAGCTGGTCAACCGTAGCCTTCGGCACTCCTTTCGCAAGCGTAGCTGGATCGCTGACATTGAGTTCTTGGAACGTCACCAGATTTGCAGGTCGCTCATAGCGGACCTGGCGCTGCCCGGCACCTGCAACAATGGCGACTACGGAAAAGGTGAGATGCTCTTGCGATTTAATCAACCAGTTGATCCAGTTCGAAACGCCGCCCGAAATATATGGATAGCAGCCTTCGACCACTAGACACACATCGGCTGCTTCGCAACATTCATTCGCGCGCGGCGCCATGTCGAAGTTCATGCTGCAGCCTCCTCGTAAGGGTGGGGAGAAGCTGCATTACCCGAGGAGGTATTCGACAGATGATCGGCATGCAGAATTCGATGCACGTCTGCGTGCCTACCGGCGCGCAGAAGACTCAAAATCATGACCCGACGAACATTGCCGCTGAGCGGAATCGTGCGCGCCGCAATCTCATCGATCACCCGTTGGTACTCTCCGGCCTCGTATAGGATCGAGCAGTAAATGGCGTGGAGATGCTCATCGCCTTGGCTGGTGTCCAGAGCTAACTTGCAGACTGCTCTAATGCCCGCGCGCCCTTTCTTACATTGAATAGCGTCCAGGAAACCCGACGAAAGGCATGTCATCAGCTCGTCAAGTATTTCCCTCCGCCTTTGTCCAGACGCTGACGGGGCGGCCTCGAGCGCCCGCAGCAATCGTGATCCAAATTCCATACGCAGTGCTGTCGCGAGCGCCGCTGTCGCGGCACGTAAGGCCGAGTTTTCAGAACGCAGCGCGGACTTTAGAATTGGTTGGTAATCGGGATGATAATTCTGCGCGATTACGCCGATAACCGCGAGGCGCTCGTTTAGGGCGCCGTGCTGGATCACTTCGAGGAAGTTTATGGGCTCGGCCGTATCGACTGCAAATGTTCGCTGATTTTGAATGCATTCATACAGCATCTCTGCGCTGGCAGAATTCAAGGGATACGTATTACGTGTTTGTTCAAGGGAGACGACAGAAGAAGATTTTCGCACTCTGAGCAAAGCGATGCTTGTGGCCCAACCGAACGCTCCGACCGGTCCTGCAAAGAGCATTGCGAATGGAGTGACAATAAGGAGATCGCGATCGTACTTTGGCGGCTTAAGATGGCCCGCAAGAAGAATGGCTCCGACCAATGCAACATGCAGCAACAAAGCTGTGCTCACCGCAACGTAACCCGCGATGAACAGGGCAAGGATAAGGAGATCCAGTACTCCAGCCGCGATGGCCTCGGCGTTTGGAAAATACTGAACTTGAGCAGTTTCTTTTCCCATCGAGCTTGTTTCTGGCACGATTGAAGTCGGTGCGACTTAGGCAGCTTGAATGTGCTGATCCGGCGCAGCGTGCTCTGGATCATAGTTATCTTTGCAGAGCGCCTGACTCTGGCACAAGCTTTGCGCCAGCTCATTTGCCATAGTACTGAAGGCATATTCTGCCCAGCGATCGAGCGCGTTCGGATGCAGTTCGTTAAGGCAGAGGACGCCCACGACTTGATTCCTTTCCTCACTCCAAAGGGGCGCGGCAAAAATGGTCTGCTCCAAAAATGGCGCGTCCTTCTCATTGAAAATCGAAAACACCTCTTTTCGTTCCGAGACGCTCGTGATCAGTGCCCGAGACGCTGTCGGGTCCGCTCGCATATGGCCCGAAGGCACCTCACCGCAAGATAATGTCCGGGACTCAATATTCTTGAATTTTGGGCCACCGATCATGTGAGCAGACAGGATGCAAGGACCAAAAAGCGTCTCCGCCGCCTGCTCGAGGCGCATCCAGACATCCGGCGGCGACGCATTGCGGACGTTCGAAAGCGCAGTCAGGCCTTCCGCTACCGAACGCCCCCCTCGGGTCGCGATTTGTCGTTCAATCTCCTCGAGCCGATTGCCGAGAATCTGACTATGTTGAGCTATGACATCTCTCTGGTTAAGCGCACTCGCAAGCTCCGCATCGAGAGCGCGTCGCTCGGAAATGTGTCGATCGACTATTTGGCCTAGGATAAGGGCTGTCGCGAGCCAGAGCACAGGTTCTAAAAAGAGATTGAGGCCAAATGCGTAATAGTCCAGATGAGGATCGCGCTCTGGACGAAGAAAGATCAGCATCAAGACAATTGCGGACGCGGAAGTAGCAAGACCGGCATGACTACCGTACCGCACGGTCATCAGAAGAACGGGAATCCAAAATGGATGCGGACGGAGTTCGGACAGGCTTGCCGAGCCTGGGAGTGCCAGCTCAATAAGCAGAATGACGCCAAACATAAATCCAGCGTCAACCGCGAGCTGACCTCGCCGCGCCCAGGTGTTCGTTTCTCGGTGTGGTAGCCTCCCACTCGTTGCTAAGCTCGCCATAGCCGTACTCTTACCATCTGCCACTTTCTGAATTCCGCTGAAATACAGCTTGCGTCTGTCTTGTGTTGAAGAGATTCTCGAATCTGCTTCAAAGGCATAACGTGCGTTATGAAGTCCTATTGCTTTCTGCTCCTGGTCCAATCTTCAGATGCAACATGGTGACGACTGTGAATTTATTACACTATAGTTAGTCACCCCGTATTTCCTCGCCACCGCATCGAGTGAACGCACAGCATCCTCTGACAGGCGCGACCCGCGACGCGCCATCGTGTCGATTTTGTCCTTTGCTCGAGCTGGACCGAGAATTGAGAACAAGAGTTCTGCCCAACGCTGCATATCACTAGGTGGAACACCGCTAGCCTTGCCCTGAAGAAGAACCCTTTGGGCAAGAGTCGGGTTGCCGACTTTAAGGGCCAGTTCGGCACCAAAGAGGGGGCGCGCCGCGAGGAGATCAAAGTTGAAAACGCTGCGCTCAGCAGCAACTGCGTGGAGCCCAAAGTGTAAGACTATATTCTCAGCAATGATCGCTGCTTCGGTGGCGCGGCGCTGCTTTCCGGAGAGTCGGCGCAGCATTTTGAGGGCGGGGCTCAAATCAGCTCCAGCTGCCGCGGCTATTACAAAACGTTCGAGGTCAACCTCGTCACGATGTTGCGGAGATTGGGACCATTGAAGGAGTATCTTGCTCGCTATTTTCTTGAAACCTTTCGCGCCAAGCGCTCCGGCGAGCAATAGGTCTACATCGGGTTTCGCCGCTGCAAGACGTTGCACAAGGTTGACCACCATATCCCCGCGGCCGGCGCGGGCCAGACGCTCGGAAACAGTGTAAAGCAAGTGGTGCCCCTTCCAACTCGCAGCCCAGTGTACGACCCGATCGATGGCCTCGGCATACCTTTCTAGGTCCACGAGAAGTGCGAAATAGTTTAGGCGTCCTGCATGTTCAGGCCCTGGCGCACGCTTGTCTGCCTCGCGGTAAGCCTCGAGAGCTCCTGTGGCATCGCCAGATCTCAGAAGCATCGCGGCAAGGCGCTCAAAATCCTCGAAAGTCAAGCTCGGTGAAAGTCTAAGTCTGGATAAGAGCTGCATCTCGGCCGCTTCGTCGCCGGCCAACCGATAAATGCCGAGCAACTGGCGAACGTAGCTCAGATCTGCCTCACGTGCGACGAGCTGCTCTAACGCGGCTGTACGTCTCTCAGGCTGCATGGTCGATCGGTAGAGAGAGGCGAGCTTGACGAGCGCGCTAGGCATCGCGGCAGGGCGCTTAAAA
>JAUVPN010000011.1 GCA_030598645.1 Hyphomicrobium sp.
CGGTGCCAGCTCTCCACAAGCGGTCCGCGCGTGACTTCAATCAGAATGGGATTGACCATGACATCCTGCCGTGGACGTTCAGGAGTATTTTCGGCGCACCATCAGGCCTGAACGGAAAGCGATCAAGGGTGGCATGGCGTTTCAGCTGTGCCGCCATAAGTGCTTTGGACTACAAATGTCTCAGGCGAGAGAACCCCCGCCGGCACATCGCAGCGGGGCTCGGCACTAGTTTTATGCTGCGCAGCGCATGAAGCACGGCGATAACGCCTTAGCCCCCGCACTTTTTCAGTCCCTTTTCACGCCTCTGAGCGGCCTTGCGCGAAACGTCTGGTCCGACGCTCGCGCACCAATTCTGATGCGTCGCCTTGTCCGTTGACCATTCTTTGCCCTTGAACCCGCATTTGAGCTTCAAGTTGCGCTGCTGCTGCTCAAGCGACGTTTTCACATACCAGGCGCAATTGGCCTGGGCTGCCGCAGACTGCAGCGCGAGTGCGCCAGCACAAGCAAGCACCGGAAGAACGGCGCGCCGCCAAACAGTCATCATTATTTCCACCTCGCGGTTCAGTTTTGGAGCACTTTACGCCCAACGATCCCCGACATTCGGTAGGCTCGGCATGACCTTCCCAATACAAATAGTTGGTCAAAACTCTAAGATCGTCGGAATGAACCCGGTCTGAACACTGCTCACGCCCGGCTTCAGCTCAACCGGACCTCAAGCTGCCCCGCGCCCACGGCTGCTCCCATACACTGCAATAGCCTCTCAGGCTAACATTCTGAACAGCGAGGGGGCCATTGTGGGGCCAATCAAAATCATCGCGCGCGAAAGCCAACTAAAGCTGTAGATCGCACGCGCAGTCTGGGCGCACACCGGGCCCCTGCTCGCATAGGCAACGGGGATGCGAAGCAGATTCGTATGAAATCGCCCTCGCGCTTCCCGTTGGGTTACGTCGTCGGGATCACGTCCGGGATCCATAGTTTAAGATTTTCATCCTCATCGAGCAGCGGCCAGACCCTGTCAGGCGGGGCATCGAATTGATCCGTTGTTACAACGCGCATTGTTAGACCCCGTAAAGCATCTGCGCCGTCCACTATAACAAGTGTCAGGCCCTGTGCCTCAGGGAACAGCGTGCACCCGTCCTATCTGCGAAGCTCCCAATAGAAAGCCGGTAAGCGCCGGCCCATCAATCAAGGGAGAACGCCATGCACGGGCGAATCACCAAGTTCAGTGACAAAGTGGGCTTCGGCGTTATCGAGGCCGAGAACGGCTCCAAGTACCGCTTCGACAAGTCGGCAGTCATGAATCTTAACGGCCGTCTCGTCGGCCACAACGTCGACTTCGTCGTGGCGTCGCGCCGCCCCAAAGACATCATTCTTATGACCGGCTCGCCCTGGACCGTCTTTAACGGCAACGGCGCCTAACCAAACACAAGAGGACTTAAGGACATGGCTATGACTTGGGACCTGAGCGACGTTCCGACAGTTGAGGCAAACGACCTTGCCGCCCTCATGCGCACCCTCATTGAGAACGGCCGCGGGCTTGTAATGCTTCGCGGGCTGGAGGACGAAGATCTCAGCACCGTGCAGGCCGAGGCGCAGCGGCGCTTTCATGGCGAACCGCAGCAAGCCCTTGCCGTTTTCGTGCGCTTTCGCCAGTTGGTCGAAGTGTTCGGAGCCCGGCGCCTTAGGAACTTGATGATGGATCACGGACACGCGCTGATGGCTCCGGCCATCGCCATTGCCGCCTCGTTGCGCCTAAACGCCAACCGCGGGTTTAACCCACAGCGCTTTGTGTTGTCGTTACACGACGCGCTCGGGGCCAACGTCGTGGCGATGGGGCCGCACACCGAGGCCGCAACGCAAGAGGTTGCGGAGCCGCTCGCGGCTTGATCGCAGGGGCTTTGACCTTTCGGTTACCGTAGATTGCGAAAAGAGGGCTGATTGGCGAGGCCAAGACCGTGCGTCTGCACTATGATGCGCGCACCGTCAGCCAAGAAGCCCCGCCCCATGAACTCCCCCTCTCCTCAGGCTAGCCTCCCCGCCGTCGGAATTTTCTCCGGCCTCGATGCCGCAACGCGCCAGGCGCTCGCGGACGAACTTGAGACGCACTCGCTAAAACGCGGTGACGTGCTCGTGCGCCAGGGGGATACGGCGGACGCGCTCTACATCGTCCTCTCTGGGCGCTTCGCGGTCACGCAGAAGGGACGGCGCGATCCCATAGCCGAGATCGGTCCCGACCAGCCCATCGGTGAAATTGCGTTTCTGCTGGGCGGCCCGCGCACCGCGACCGTGACGGCCATGCGCGACAGCCTGGTCTTATGGCTTGGTCGCAAAGAGTTCGATGAGCTTTCGGCAAAATATCCGGCCATTTGGCGAACTCTCACGAGCACTTTGGCCGAGCGCCTGACAGCGACGACCGCCTCTGAGCCATACGCGCCTGACCCGCGCCCGCGCACCATCACGGTCATTCAGGCCGGACGTGCACCGGTACCAGAACGCTTCATCGTCCTGCTGAATTCGGTGTTTGCCGCCGAAGCCAAAACGCTTGTCCTTGACGCTGCCAAGGCCGACCACCTCCTACCTAAGGGCGTAGAACTCGACAGCGCCGAGGTGACGCAAGCACTAAATGCGCTGGAAAGCGAATATGATTACGTCATCTTTATTGCCGACCCGGAGCTGACACCCTGGTCGCAGAAAGCGATCCGCCACGCCGATCTACTGCTTTCAGTCGGTACGCATGCCTCCGACCCCACACCCAATGCGTTGGAGAAACTCGCTTGCGAATTTTTGGATAGCGATGCCCGACGCCTCGTCCTGCTGCATCCACGCCGCAAGGACATTACCGGCACCTCACGCTGGCTGCGTGGACGCGACGTCACAATGCACCACCATGTAGCACTCGACACATCCCAGGACGTCGAGCGCCTATTCCGCTTCATCAACGGAACGGCACTCGGTCTCATCGCTTGCGGAGGAGGCGCGTTGTGCGCGGCTCACGTCGGACTCTACAAGGCTCTGATTGAGTCAGGGCTCGAGTTCGACATGATGGGCGGCACGTCGGCCGGCGCGGCAATGGTCGGAGCCTTCGCAATGGGCAAGCATCCCGACGATGTCGACCGCGGCACGCACGACATCTTCATCACAAACCGAGCAATGCAGCGCTACACTTGGCCACGCTACAGTCTGCTAGATCATCGTCACTACGATCAGCATTTGGGCCACTATTTCGCGGGCATCAATATTGAAGACTTGTGGATCCCCTATTTCGCAGTCTCCACTAACCTGTCGAGCTACGAGCTGCACCACCACCGCCGCGGAGACCTTTTCTCCGCCATCAGAGCTTCCGGCTCAATCCCGGTTTTGCTGCCGCCGGTCTACACAGCTGAGGGCGAAATGCTCGTCGACGGCTGTCTGCTCGACAACGTTCCAGTGCGTACCATGCAAGAGTTGAAAAGCGGTCCGAACGTGGTTGTGAGCTTCCACATGCCCGAGCTAGAGCACTTCGATGTCGACTATGAAAGCCTGCCTTCGCGCGCCGAGCTGGTCCGAATGAGTCTTACACCCATGGGGCGCAAAAAACTGCCGCATGCTCCTGGGCTCACGACAGTACTCATGCGCAGCTTGATGGCAAATCGCCTCGACTTCAATCGTCAGATGAAACAGGGTGATCTGCTTATGGTGCCCCCCATACCTGCCAAGATGGGGATCCTCGACTGGCACCGGCATACCGAGCTTGTGGTGGATACCTATCGCTGGGGGTTGGCCGAGATCAAACGGCTCAAAGCCGAAGGCCACCCGATCGTCATCAACGCAAAACCACCACCCGCGTGATCGCGGCTTGGCAGCTAGTGCTGAATGCTATTTGAGAATCCGTTGATGAGAACGACGCCGGCCGCAATCAGGCCGATTCCGATTATCGCCGGCGCATCTAGAACTTGCTTATAAAGAATCCACGAAACTACACAGATGAGTACAATTCCGCATCCAGCCCACACGGCATATGCGATGCCCACGGGGATTGTGCGCAGGGTCAGCGTCAGGAAGTAGAACGCTGACGCGTAGCCGACGATAACGATAAGCGAGGGGATGAGTTGCGTGAACTCCTCAGAAGCCTTTAGCGCGGCGGTGCCGATGACTTCGCTCACGATGGCAATCGCCAGGTACAGATAAGAAATTGCCCGCTACCCCTCTGGCACGATCACTATGGCGAACTGTGACGGGCGTACCATTTTTGGTGTAGGACGCCCGCCTTATCCCTTGCGTATAGTAGGCCTTTCTAGGCCTTGCAGAGTTTAAGATCGACCGGCGCACGAGTCCAGAACATCGTCTCGCTAAACCACTTTGTACCGGCGTAGCCCAAAATCTTTAGCTTCCCGTCACGCAACACGGTGATCTCAACGTCATATTTCGCATCCTCGTCGGGATCGTAGATCCAGCCATTATCCCATCTGTTGCGTGCAACCGGCTTAACGTTACCGAGCACTTGAAGGCCGCAAGCCTCGGCATTGGCGGAGTCCTCAAGCCAGACGACGTTACCGCATAAGTTCTTGCCACACTGTTTGATCTCCACGGCGCCGCGACCAGTATGATCGATCCAGATTCCGGTTGCGTTTGTGCTGGCTATTGCAGGCGAGCCAGAAACGGCCGCGCCGACCAGGATCGCGGCCTTTAGGACGCGACAGACAAGTCTGATCATGTGGTTCTTCTCCTCTTCCAGTATTCTTTGGCTATAGTCGCGTCGTGGACGCATCGTTTGAGTGGTCGCTGAGCTTATCGACGGCCTGCCGCGGCGGCTGTTCCCTGCGGAACATTCGAGCAGACGCGTAGCAGACAGCTTTCCTGCCGGCAGGCAGCAAGTGGCGTAGAAGGACAGAGAAGCGATGGGATGCTGGCAACACGCTATAAATCGGTATTGTTCATCGACATGCCCAAAAGGCTTGTGCGCACGACCGGCCAACCGACCAAGACGGCAGCCGTGACATGATCGACGGGCAGCCCATCGCTGTACGCCATCTCACCAGCATCACGCGGCTTACCCGCGAGGATTGGGATCGCCTGTTCTCGGGGCGCGCGGAGGGCTGGGATTATTTTCGCGCTTGCGAGCAAGCCGCGCCTGAAGGTTTTCAAGCCTCCGCCATGGCCGCCTATGCGGGGGCTGCGTTGGTTGCCGCCGTGCCTCTCTTTCGCACCGACTACCGCCTCGATTTGTCGCTGGAAGGATCGCTAAAGCCAGCCATTGAATGGATCCATCGCAACGCTCCTAAGCTCGTCGCCTTGCCCGTGCTCGGAATGGGCTCTCCGCTCACGGAGGAATGCCTGATCGGATTTCAGCCGGGCATGGAAGAACACGACCGCACCGCGGCCTTCGAAGCGTTGCTACGCGGAATGAATGACCATGCCGTCTTGAACAAGATCCCGCTTCTGGCGCTCAAAGACGTAATGGATAGCGACACGACGTGGGCACACGGACTACTGAAAAATCAAGGCTTCACCCGCGTTGCCACCCTGCCAGTCGCTACGCTGCATCTGCCCTTCTCTAGCGAAGACGAATACCTTGCGAGCCTTTCGTCGTCGATGCGCAGCGATCTTCGGAAAAAGATGCGTCGCGCGAGCGAAGTGAAGTTCGAGTTTCGCGACTCAATTGCCGATATCGAGGATGAAATCGCCGCGCTATTCGAGGAGACGCGGGCCAACAGCAAAGTCGACTATGGTTCATTTGATGAGGTCCCCGCCACCTACTTCCGTGAAGTGATGCGTAATTGCGATGGCAAAGCTCATGTGATGCTGGGCATCATCGATGACAAACTTGTCAGCTTCAATATCTCGCTTACTGAGCCCGACCGGCTGCTCGCGAAGTATATCGGCATGCGCTACCCCGACGCGCGCAAGCACAATCTCTACTTCCTCAATTGGATGGCGATGGTCCGATACTGCATTGATCGTGGCATTCCGTGGATGCAGGCGGGGCATACCTCTTATCGCCAGAAGGCGCGGCTGGGCTGCAAGCTTAAGCGCAGCTGGATCTACTTCAAGCACCGCAACATGCTGATTAATCCGCTGTTCAAAGGATTTGGCCCGATGATGGCCTTCGACCAGATGGACCCCGACCTACAGGCATTCGGCGATGATGCCCCGTACCTAGAGCCCGGCGCCGCCCCCTAAACATATCAGTCGAGATCTGGTTTCGATCGGCGAAGTTTCTTGACACGCGAGCGTTTGGTCTTGTCCTCGCGGCGGCGTTCTTTCGATGCGCGCGTCGGCTTGGTTGCCACGCGCCGCTTCGGTACGATAGCGGCTTTGCGGATAAGTTTAAGCAGTCGTTCGCGCGCGTCATCGCGATTGCGCTCTCGTGTGCGAAAGCGCTCAGCTCGAATGACCAGCACGCCTTCCTCCGTGAGACGCCGCCCAGCGAGCCTCTCCAGCCGCGCGGCTACACTTGGCAGCAGGGCTGAGCACTGACGTACATCAAAACGCAATTCCACAGCGGTTGCGACTTTGTTTACGTGTTGTCCGCCAGGCCCGGAGGCGCGTATAAACCGCTCCTCAAGCTCACGATCATCGATGACAATATCTTTGCTGACGCGCAGCATGCGGCCTCCTAGCGTGCTTTCGCAGGTCCACGACGGCCAAGTCGCGGCCAGCCCTTTAGATCACGAATGATCTCACGCGCCGCATTGTGCCCAGGTGCGCCGGTCACGCCTCCGCCTGGGTGCGCACCCGAACCACAAAGGTAAAGCCCGTCAACCGGCATGCGATAGTCGGCAAATCCAAGCTGGGGCCGGGCGGAAAAAAGCTGATTGAGCGACAGGGCACCGTGAAATATGTCACCGTCGATCATGCCAAAGCGCCGTTCCAGATCGTGGGGCGACAGCACCTGCCGGCCAATGACGGCCGCTTTGAAGTTGGGCGCGTGCCGGTTGACGGTCTCGATCACCAGATCGGCAAAGCGCTCTGCCTCTTGCGGGTTCTCCCATGTGCGGCTGCCAGGAAGATGCGGGGCAACGTGCTGCACAAACAGGCTAGCAACATGCCGGCCATTCGGCGCCAGTGTGTCATCAAGCGTTGACGGGATCAGCATTTCAATGACGGGCTCGCGCGACCATCCCTCAAGGCGCGCATCGAGATAAGCCCGATCTAGATACTCCAGTGTCGGACCAAAGATGATCCCTGCGCCGTGGTGATCCTGCTGTTCTTTGCCGGGGCGGCACATGAAATCGGGGAGCTCCGAGAGCGCAACGTTCATGCGGAAGGACCCCGACCCGGACTTGATCCGGGTGAAACGATCGCGCAATTCGGATGCGACGGCCTCTTCGGTCACAAGATCGCGGAACAAAAGCTTGGGCGGAACGTTGGCGGCAACCGCACGCGCGGTTATCTCCTCGCCCGTGTCGAGTACAACGCCGATTGCAGCACCGTCTTTGGTCAACAGCCGCGCAACGGTAGCCCCCGTACGAATTCGCGCACCACGCGCCTTCGCTGACTCGGCCATCGCGCGCGCAATCGCACCCATTCCGCCGACGGCATGACCCCAAGCGCCGCGTTTATTGTTAACCTCTCCGAAACAGTGATGCAGCAGCACATAGGCCGTTCCAGGAGTGGAAGGCGCCGCGTAGTTGCCTACGATGCCATCAAAGGCAAACGCGCCTTTAACCACATCGCTCTCAAACCAAGTATCAAGGAAATCGGCGGCACTCTTCGTGAACAGATCCAGGAGGATGCGCTTATCATCGAGATCAAGCCCGAGAATGCGACGGCCAGCATCAACGCCCTTCAGGACCGCCAGCACGCCACCTCCAGCATTGGGCGGCGTGCGCAGCACAAGATCGCGCAAGATATCGCCTGCGCGTGTCAGCATCGCCTCGTAAGCGGGAAGATGCTCCGCATCGATTTGGGAAAATTTCGCGATCGCGGCTTGGCGGGCGCGCATGTCTCCATGCAACAAGAGAAAGCGACTTTCATCGACCGGCCAAAAGTTGGCCACCGGGCGCTCCACAATTCGCAGCCCATAGTCGGCAAGATCAAGATCGGAGATAACTTTCGGATTGAGCAAGCTCACCGTATAGGCTGCAACGGAGTTGCGATAACCAGGATGAAACTCTTCTGTCAGCGCGGCCCCGCCTACAACCTGGTTCTTCTCAAGCACGAGCACGTCGAGCCCCGCGGCCGCAAGATAAGCTGCGCAGGTCAGGCCATTGTGGCCACCGCCGATTATGGCGACGTCGACGATCCTCGATCGCGTCATGCGGGGCTTGTCGCCGATTTTTGCCTCTTTAAGCAATTTAGGCGGCGGCCTGTCGCACGCCGCACTCAAATGGCGGAGGAATTAGCCTCTGGCATTTTTGAAAACTAGCCCACACCACCCCAGGTGCAACGTAGTTTGCGGCAGGTTTTTCTGCGACCCATACCCTTGCACGAAGCCGGGACAAACCGACAAACACGGCAGCTATAGCTTGATAGGCAGCCGCGGTATGAGCCGCCGGGTCGGAAATTACAGGTCCGGATAGTCTGACAATCTCGCTGAGGGTTAATGACGCCGCCAGGGCCCGCCTGCGCCAGCGCCACAAAAGTCGTCGCGGAGAGGACCGCAAAAACCATCGTCAAGAGTAGTACTAAGCGCCGCATGGCTCATCGCCCTGGTGTTTCCCCGACCCAGAATCAATGTCGATGAGATGAGAGGGGATAGCAAGCGATTGGCCGCCTTATGGTGGACGAGCTGGCCCGGCGTGTGCCGTTGTGGTCACTCTCACAAAACGCAACAGGCGAGCTTATTCGGCTGCCTTCCGCGCCGGCTGTACGTACGCCATATAGTCGTTGAGAAGATTTTCAGTGATTTGTCCCGGAGTGTAGCGGTGCTCGTCGATCTCGGATACTGGCGTCACCTCGGCTGCAGTGCCGGTGAGGAAGACCTCGGAAAACCCCCTCAATTCCTCTGGCATAATCGTGCGCTCCACGATCTCATAGCCACGCTTTTTCGCTAGCTCGATCACTGAGCGGCGGGTGATTCCGTCAAGAAAACAATCGGGATCCGGCGTATGTATCACGCCGTCCTTAACAAAGAAGATATTGGCGCCCGTGCACTCAGCAACATGTCCGCGCCAATCAAGCATCAACGCGTCGGCATACCCTTCTGCTTCCGCGCGGTGTTTTTCAATGGTGCAAATCATATAAAGGCCTGCGGCTTTGCTTCGACTTGGCGCCGTTTGAGGATCGGGCCGTCGGTACTTGCCCATCGTCAACCGGATGCCCTTGAGGCGTTGCTCGAGCGGGAAGTAGGACCCCCACTCCCACGCCGCGACCGACAAGTGAATCGTTGTGGCTTGCGCCGACACCCCAATTTGTTCACTTCCGCGCCACGCGATAGGCCGGATATAGCAATCAGACAGATTGTTGGCCTTGACCACCTCACGACAGATCTGATCGATCTCATGAACGGTATAAGGAACCTCATAATCCAGCGCGCGCGCGCTCTCGATCAAGCGTTTCGAGTGTTCGGTGAGCTTAAAGATTTCCCCGCCATAAGCCCGCAAGCCTTCAAATACGGCACTGCCATAGTGCAGTGCATGGCTGAGGATATGTATGTTGGCCTCCCGCCAGGGGACAAGCTCTCCGTCAAGCCAGATTAGGCCATCGCGGTCGTGAAAAGGAGCGGGATTACCCAATACATTTTCTCCGTGGAGCATTGCGTGCAGGATAGACCCTCTGGAACCGCTCAAATTTGGGCCACTGGCACTGACAAAAAACGCCAGACCGGGCAAACCGTACGGGACCTGCCACTCGCGCGAACTTACTCAACTGTTGGCGCAATTTAACTTGCCACGAGTATCAATCGAGGCCAAATATGTCAACATGACTGACATAACGTCCGACCTCGTATCCACTGGCCGCAATTCTCGTTCCAACGGGGCTATTGCGAACACCAATGACACACGTCTAGCCAATTCTGAGTCATGTCATCCCGAAGAGCTCATCGCTTATGCCGAACTCCTCTTCTTCGCCTATCGTGACTTCACCTCCGAGCCGGATGCGGTGCTCGAACAGTACGGTTTCGGTCGAGCCCACCACCGCGTCCTTCACTTCGTTCACCGCCACCCAGGCCTGCGCGTCGCCAATCTCTTGGAAATTTTGAAAATCACCAAGCAAAGCCTTGCGCGGGTGCTAAAGCAGCTAATTGACAAGGGCTTCATTCTGCAGAAGGCGGGCAACGCAGACCGCCGAGAAAGGCGGCTTTTCGTGACTGCAAAGGGGAGAAGACTAATTGAGAAGTTGACCTCCCTGCAGGTTAAGCGCATCGAGGAAGCCATTGCTACCGTCGGCCCCGGTGCCCAGCAATTCACGCGTCGCTTCCTTTTCGCCATGATTACCCAGTCCGATCGGGAGCGCGTAGAGATGCTAATTAAGCTGCCGCCAGCGACAAGCGGCGGCGATTAGACCGAGGGCGGAACATGAATGCCGCAAGGGCCATATCTTCTGAACCACTACCCGATAACGCTCCGCACGTTTTAATCGTCGACGACGATCAGAAAATTCGGGATCTGCTCGCCCGCTATTTGGTTGAGCATGGGTTCCGCGTAACGACCGCTGCCAATGCGAAAAGTGCCCGATCGGGAATGCGCGGGCTCGAATTCGACGTCATTTTGCTCGATGTGATGATGCCGGGGGAAAATGGGCTCGATCTTGCGCGCGAGATCAAAGCGACGCGGCCTGTACCTATATGCATGCTGACGGCGCGCGCTGAGCCGGAGCACCGCATTGAGGGCCTGGAAGCTGGCGTCGATGATTATTTGCCCAAGCCCTTCGAACCGCGCGAACTATTGCTGCGAGTACGCAACATCATTAAACGGGCACAAGGACCATCGGGCCCGCACGAAGAAATCCGCATGGGAGAGTATGTTTTCCACGTGACGCGCGGCGAACTAAAATGCGACGAGGAGACGGTCAGGCTTACGGAGCGCGAGCGAGATCTTTTGCGGCTATTCGCCCAGCGACTTGGCACCCCGATTCAACGCCACGAGCTATCCGGCGAGGATTCCACGGGCAACGATCGGGCCATCGACGTGCAGATCAACCGGCTGCGGCGCAAAATCGAGACAGACCCCTCCAACCCAGTGTATCTCCAGACGGTCCGCGGCAAAGGATACATTCTCTATTCGGATTAAATGAGCCGATGAGGTCCGGCTCCTTCTAGGGTCCGCTCTGATGCTCGCAAGAGGCGACGAGGCTACTGAAGCACCACCCCATCGATGGCTGCGCCTACCTCAGTGGTTGCGCAACGCCTTGGCGCGTTTTCCGTCTCGTTCAGACTTGGAGACGTCAAGCAAGGCTGTCCGTCTGCGGCTGCACGGCATCAAGCTACCGCCCTGGGCCAACACAGCGCTCGCATGGTTCAGCGAGACTCATGCCGCCAACATGACGCGTCTCGGCCATTTGTTGGTCGAGTTCCTGCCCAAAGGCCTCTATGCACGCGCACTGATCATCATCATCGCGCCGATTGTCGTACTCGAAGGCGTTGTCGCATTTGTCTTCATGGAGCGGCATTGGCAAGCGGTAACGCGGCGCCTTTCAGAGGCAACTGCACGCGACATCGGGGCTCTCATCGATATCTACGAGCAGCAACCAAAGAATTCCGAACACAGTCGGCTCATCGAGATGGCGCGAGATCGTCTGACGCTGTCGATGCAGGTACTGCCTGGCGACGAACTTCCTGCACCACGGCCGAAGCCATTTTTTGCACTCCTAGACCGCGCATTGTCGAAGGAGATCCGCCGCCAGGTGAAGCGCCCATTCTGGATCGATACCGTTGGCCAATCGCGACACGTGGAGATCCGAGTTAAGCACGAGGATGCAATTTTGCGGTTCGTTGCTAGGCGATCGCAGACATACGCCTCTAATTCGCACATCTTCCTTTTATGGATGATTGGCTCTTCCGTCATCCTACTCACCGTCGCGATATTGTTCTTGCGCAATCAGATCCGCCCCATCTTGCGTCTTGCGGGGGCAGCAGACGCGTTTGGTAAGGGGCGCCGAGTGCCTGAAGACTTCCGCCCGCGCGGGGCGCGCGAAGTCCGCCAGGCTACCCAGGCTTTCTTGGAAATGAGTGATCGCATAACGACGCATGTCGATCAGCGCACGACAATGCTGGCCGGCGTTAGCCACGATCTGCGTACGATTCTGACCCGCTTTAAACTAGAACTGGCGCTGCTCGGCGATACGCCCGCGGCACGCTCCATGCAGGGCAATGTCCACGAGATGCAGGACATGCTCGAGGACTACCTCGACTTCGCCAAGGGCGACGGCGGTGAGGAGGCCGCCCCCACCAAGCTACGGGAATTGCTCGAGGAAATTGAGGACGAGGCGCAAGTCTACCGCACGCCAATCGAACTCAAGCTACGAAGGCGCAGCAAGGAACTGGTGCTGCCGCTTAAGCGACAGGCGTTTAAGCGTGCCATCACCAATCTCGTGTCCAACGCCGTGCGCTTCGCCGATCGGATTGTGATCCGCGCGGCAACCGAAGGCCGGTGGGTACGTATCGAGGTTGACGACAATGGTCCCGGAATTCCGGTCACCGAGCGCACCAATGTCTTCAAGGCTTTCTACCGGCTTGATCAAGCGCGCAATCAAGACGAAGGCAATACCGGGCTCGGGCTTGCCATCGCGAGAGACATCGCTAAGAGCCACGGCGGCGACATAACTCTAGGTGAAAGCTCTATGGGCGGCCTACGGGCGGTCATTTCCGTGCCATTGTAAACGGCAGATCCTTTTGCGCGCTAAACTAAGCAGATGCCTCGGGTGGAAGCTCCGGCGCGTGCGATGTTTCGTCCCGCGACCGCGTTGGCGGTCTGCCGCCCGCAACAGCATTGAAAAAGCAGCGCAATCTGATCAGCGCATCATCTATAGACTTTAGCGAGCGTTCGCCACGCCGCAGGCGGCGATCGAGCACTGCCATGGTCCTTGCCAAGCCGGGATCATCATCCTCGAGCCAGGTATGAAAAACCGAAACATAAAGCGCGGCAAGACCGCCCACACGCAACTGTCCATCTAACCCCTCTGGGCTGATGCCTGCTGAGCGCAACATCCATGCCTGCGATGATAGAACCGTGCTAAGCAATGTCATATCTGTCGGCCAAGAGCCAGCAATCGATTTCAATGCGGGCTTATAGTGCGCGAGAATGTCGAAACGGCTCATCACGACTTCGAAGATGGCATCACGCGAGGACTGGCCCTCGGCACGCTTCGGCGCGCGCAAAAGGACCTCATCATCAACGGTGCGAGCGAAGGCCGCCAGAATTTCGCCCTTTGAATTAAATGCATTACGCAAGTCGACAAGGCTCACGCCGGCAGCCTCGCTAACCTCGACAAGCGTGACTTCGTCCCACGGCCTTTCGCCAGCGAGCCGAAGCGCCGCTGCTACAATTCGTCCATCGATCGTCGCCAGATCGAACATTGGTCAGCTCCAAGTTTCCTCCCCCTAGAATTAGGGGAGCGCGACCAAGAATGGAAGCGGTAGCCTTCACTAGCCATCAGTTCCCTCGCTAGCTGACGCTCCGCGGGCCAAAAATAGCCGGGCGGCATAGAGCGCCAAAACAGCTCCAACGACCTCCGCCAAAAGAAAGGGGGCCACGTCGAGCGGACGAATCCCTGAAAACGTGTTGGTAAAAGCTCGGGCAATCGTCACGGCCGGATTGGCAAAAGACGTTGAAGCCGTGAACCAATAGGCCGACGCGATATAGAGACCGACGCAAGCTCCCACCGCCTGTGGCCTGGCGCGCAGCGTTAGCAATATAGTCAGGACGAGCCCAAATGTTGCCACGACTTCCGCAAGCCACTGCGGTGCTCCACTACGCTGTGTTCCCGAGTACTGGAACAGCTCTTCAGCGAACATAGCGTGCGCAATCATGACGCCAACTAAACCACCCACTACTTGGCTAGCGACGTAGGCAAAAAATTCGGACCTCTCCAGAGATCCGTTAAGACGCATGACGAGTGAGACTGCGGGATTTAAGTGCGCGCCGGAGATCGGCGCAAACATGATGATGAGTACTACAAGGATCGCGCCCGTTGCGACTCCATTCGCAAGCAAGGCTAGACCGACGTTGCCGTTCGAAAGACGTTCCGCCATGATGCCTGACCCAACTACGGTCCCGACGAGAAAGCCGGTCCCCGTGAACTCGGCGGCAAGCTTCTGGCGCAGATCAAAGACGGGGTCTCGCATCAAGAATCCTGTTGGTTGGGAGCCGCTTCCTTGCGGCCAATGTCGTCCAGGCGGTTTTGTAAAGTTAGTTCGTCAAGCGCTTCAAGCGGCAGGGTCATAAAAGTCCTGATACGTTGATAAAGCATGCGATGGGCATTGGCGAAGGCCTGGCGCTGCTCTGCTTCTGTGCCCTTAGCGCGGGAAGGGTCCGGCAAACCCCAATGCGCTACCATAGGCTGACCGGGCCAGATGGGGCATGTCTCATTGGCAGTGTCATCGCAAACGGTGATCACGAAGTTGATGGGGGGAGCATCAGCTGCCGCAAACTCATTCCACGATTTGGATCTGAGATTGCTTGTATCGTAGTTGAGGCGCCTCAAGAGACCGAGGGCAAAGGGATGGACCTGCCCGCTCGGCTGGCTGCCCGCACTGAAACCCTTGAAATTCTCGCATCCGAGGAAATTGGTGATCGACTCCGCGATGATGGACCGCGCAGAGTTATGCGTGCACAGGAACAATAAATTCATTGGTTGATCGTTCATCAGCCGCTGACTTTCTGGCGACATAAGGCCGACGCAACGCCGGCGCCGCATAGCGCCGGCCTACACCGACAGCGCTCCTCGGCAAGAAACGACAAAAGCTGGCGAATTCCCGAGGAGATTGGTCTGTCCTCTCAGATGCTCAACTGAGCACACAATCGCGTGAGTGCGCCTCCACAGCTATTGCATATTTTGTTACTGTATATCATAGCTAATCGCGGAGTTGTCTTGCACTTCTGGTTAGGCGCTTAGTCCATAGTTTCAGTCAAAAGTGCCAAATTCGATGCGGTAGGTGATCAATTCATATCGGCCTAGAACTTGTCCTCCTTAGTTCGCATTCCATAGGCCAATCCGCATCAAGACCTCAGCCCGCCGGGGCGTAATGCGCTCGCTGAGGTTTGCAACAACGCGGCCGCGACGAGCGTCGAGCACTGCGCTCACTTCGACAATTCGCGGCCGCGTTTCGTTGCTGCGGCCACCGCCGCTTTCAGCAGGGGCCGCAATCCTTCCGGTCCATTGAGAATGGCAAGTGCGGCCGCCGTCGTGCCGCCCGGAGAGGTGACAAGCTCTCTCAGCTTGGACACATCGTGATCCGTTTGCTCGAGCAGCGCGGCGGAACCCATAACTGTAGCCCGTGCCAACTCCTCGGAAAGCTCGGCATCGAGACCCGCAGCTTGACCCGCCTCGGCCAAACACTCCACCAACAAGAATACATAGGCTGGTCCCGATCCAGAGACTGCCGTCACAGGATCGAGCAGCTCCTCATCCTCCACCCATAAGACCTTGCCCAAGGAAGACAGAAGCTCATGGGCAAGCTTCCTTTGCTCTGGCGACACGTGTGAGTTAGACGCGGCAACGGTGATACCGCGACCGATTGCTGCAGGCATATTAGGCATGGCGCGTACGACGGATGTTCGCTGTGGAAAATGCGCCTCGATGCTTTGCAAGCTTCGACCCGCCGCGATCGTCAGAACTAGAGTGCCTGGACCTGCGTGCTCTGCAAGCGGCGCAACAGCTTCATCCATCACCTGCGGTTTGACCGCCAAGAGAATAACGGACGGCGGTTCGGCCAGCACCTCGATCGAAGGCGCACATCGTATGCCGCGCTCGGCAAGCAGCCTTAACATTTCGGCGTTTGGTGCCGGATCTAGGACGATAATACATTCCGGCTTGAGGCCACGGGCGAGAAGGCCCGATAGGATCGCACCGCCCATCTTCCCCACCCCGGCCAACAGCAGCGGGCCCTGCAGAGTGAAGTTCATGAGCGGAACCTGGAGTTGGAGACCTAAGCTTGACCCTCGGTGTCGAACATCGTGGACACGAGCGCCTCTCTACTTTCCTTACCCGCCCAGACGACGAACTGAAAGGCCTGGTAGTAGCGCTCACTTGCTTCGAGCGCCGCCTTGAGCATGGCCTCGCACTGGGCGGGCGTGGCCACCGAGCCATTGAGAAGCAGAGCGTGGCGAAACATGATGAGGCCTTCCTGGGTCCACAGATCGAAATGCCCCAGCCATAGTTGCTCGTTGATCTGCGCAACGAGACGATACATTTCGTTGAGTCGATTACTGGGAACTTTAAAATCGAACGCGCACGCAAGATGCAGGGCTTGGAGATCGTCGCGCCAATTGAGCGATACGTGGTAGTCGGTCCAGGTACCGGCCACCACAAGCGTAAGCTCATCGTTGCTCGCGCGATCACATGTCCAATCGTGAGATGCGGCAAGCTGCTCGACAAGGTCGATTGGGTTGCTCACACGCTCGTAACCAGATTCACCCGATGCCATATCAAGTTTCCTCGGTATTCCGCGGACGTTCCGCAAGCATCAACGCGACGCTTGTGCCGTAACCCAATTAAGTCACGCATGCGACGAAATCAGAGCGCCATGCGAGTCGCAAGCTCGAGCGGGCATTGTCCACGGCCAAAGTGGCCGGCGCGCGGCACTCGAGGCAGACGGCCACAAACCGCGCCCGTGTTCTTGTGCACAATCGATAATCACGGGGATAAACTGGCGCACGATCGCTGCATCAAGGCTTCACAGAGTAGTCACTCGGGCCTGATACTGCTCGCGATTTGAACCTCGAGCGTGGCGATACGTGCTTCTAGTCGCTCATTCTCGGACCGCGCCTTTTCGGCCATCGCCTTCACCGCTTCGAATTCTTCTCGCTGGACCACATCCATATCGCGCAGAAAGCGCTCACCTTGTGCTTTCATTAAAGTATCGACCTCGCGCTTTAGCCCATCGGCCGCGCCCACGGCGTCTGTCATCAACTTTGCAAGCTCGTCAAGAAACCGGTTATTGGTCTGGGTCATGGGGCAGCACTCCGCTAAACGTCCGCCAACAAAACGAGGGCCCTTAACTGGACACGCACGTATCGCGGTTGACTCATGTACGGCAGACTATGAGCGGCACCGATTTGTCATGCAAGGCGATTGCACGTCCTTGACAGAAGCAAGGTGGCATCGAAATCGTGCCTGTTCTTATCGTAACTAATTTTTGAGGTCGCTAGGATCGGCCAGAAAGCACTTCGATGACACCGCTGATGAGCATTTTGGCCATTCCTTTCCCCGACATCGATCCGGTCGCATTTCAGATCGGCCCTATCGCTATCAAGTGGTACGGCCTTGCGTATCTTGCAGGTCTGCTGCTCGGTTGGCTCTATATCCGCCGCCTACTTAACCAGCCCAAGCTATGGGCTGGCGGTCTCGCACCCTTTGTTCCAGAAAAGGTCGACGACCTCCTAATCTACGTTGTGGCGGGTGTTTTACTAGGCGGCAGACTCGGCTTCGTTTTGTTTTACGAGCCAAGTTACTATCTCGAGAATCCGCTTGATGTCTTAGCGGTATGGAAGGGCGGCATGTCTTTCCACGGCGGCTTTTTCGGATCTGGTGTCGCCATTTGGATCTTCTCACGCCGCAATGGTATCAACCCGTGGAGCACCGCCGACCTTTGCGCCGCCGCCGTCCCCATCGGGATATTTTTTGGCCGAATCGCTAACTTCATTAACGGCGAGTTGTTCGGCCGCCCTACCACCGCGTCGTGGGGCATCGTGTTCCCCGAGGCGAAAGTTCACTACCCTAACGTAGAGCCGACGCCGCGTCATCCGAGCCAGATCTATGAAGCGGTTCTGGAAGGACTCGTGCTGTTCATCGTATTGAGGTTTCTCACGCATTATTCTGGTGCACTAAAGCGTCCGGGTCTTGTCACTGGTACGTTCCTCGTCGGCTACGCACTGGCGCGTTCAGCCGCTGAACTCTTCCGCGAGCCGCACTTCGCCCATTCGTTGAATATTGCACCGCTGACCGTTGGCATCGCTTACTCTATCCCGATGCTATTGCTTGGCCTCTTTGTTATCTATTTGGCGCGCACTCGGTCGCTGGAATGAAGCTGGAAAAGACCCGGCATAGGACCACACAGCTCGCTGCGCAAATCGCACACCGCATTCGCAGCGCAGGCCCCCTAACAGTCGCCCAATATATGCGCGTGTGTCTGCATGATCCCGCTCATGGGTATTATCGCACCGAGCATGCGATTGGCCGCGAGGGCGACTTCATCACGGCGCCAGAGATCAGCCAAGTCTTCGGCGAGTTGATCGGCTTGTGGTGCGCCGTGGTGTGGCAGCAGATGGGCGCACCATCGCAGCTCAATCTCATCGAACTCGGGCCCGGTCGAGGTACGCTGATGCGCGACGCGCTTCGCGCGGCCAAGGCAGTGCCCGATTTTTACACCGCAATCACAGTGCATCTTGTCGAAACTAATGCGGCATTCCTCGAGCAACAGCGCACATTACTTAATGACGCGACTGTGCCCATTCGCTGGCACAAAGACATGGAGGGAAACCACAACAAACGTCCCACTATTGTCATCGCCAACGAGTTCCTCGACACGATGCCGATCGACCAATGGGTCTTTCGC
>JAUVPN010000184.1 GCA_030598645.1 Hyphomicrobium sp.
CCGATTTCAAGGCCGCAATTAAGTCCTCGTCCTTGACGAGATCACCGCGTGCCGAGTTCACCACGATGGCGCCTTGCGGCAGCTTTTCGATCGTCTCCTTGTTGAAGAAGTAGCGCGTCTCCGGCGTCGAGGGTGCGTTGATCGAGAAGAACTCCGAGATCGCGAGCAGGCTGTCGAGGCTGTCGTGAAAAATAGCGCCCTGCTCCCTTTCGGGCGGCTGGCGCACGATGTCGTAGTAGTGGATCTCCATGTCAAAGCCGCGCGCACGCTGCGCCAAGGCTTGACCAATCTTGCCGAAGCCGTAGATGCCAAGCTTCTTGCCGTCGAGCCGGCGGCCAACGAGTTGCAGCGGCGCCCAGCCGGGCCAGGCGCGCGCACGTATCATGCGTTCGCCTTCCGAAGCGCGCCGTGCGCTGCCCAAGATGAGCAGCATGGCGATCTCGGCGGTGGCGACAGTCACGCCATGCGGGGCGTTGCCGACCTTGATCCCGCGCGCTTTCGCGGCGTCCAGATCGATGTGATCGACACCGATTGAGAAGGTCGACAGGATCTTGATGTGCTCAGGCAGGGCGTCGATCACCTCTTTGCGCATCTTGTCGGTGATGGTGACCAGAAGCGCATCGACGTCTTTCGCCTTCTCGACGATTTCGTCCGTGGTCATCTGATGATCGTCGGCATTCTGGTTAACGTCGTAGGCGGCGTTGGCACGCTTTTCGACGGCCTCTGGCAGACGGCGGGTGATGAGAAGGCGTTTCTTCATGAGTAGAGTTGCTCCCCTGGCGATCGCGGTTGTTGTTGGCGCCATTGATGCTGGTCCGCCGCTTGTGCCGCATGGCGCCGTTTATGACAAGCCGGTGCGGCCGTGGCGCGCAGCCCTTTTGCGATGCGAAAGGGCATTTCCGGGAGCCGAAGAGAAGTGCGTAGGTTGGGCTCTGAGGTGGAGAGTGACGCCTAGAAATCAATCTCAAGGCTAAGTTTGAGCGTGAGATCGGGCGTATTGTTGTTGAGACCGATCAGCGGGCCTATGCCGAAGGTGGCGGTGGGGACGTCGTCATCATTGTCGTTGTCTTCGTCGCCGTCGCTACTGGCGCCTGCCCCTTTCCGGTGCCCAACCGAGCCGTGACCCAACTTGGTCGTGTAGTAGAGGATCGGGCCTAGGCGGTGCAGATCGTTATCCCCGAAAATTAACGCCTCCTCGTTCCGCGTGCCCGTATTTCCAATGCGATCGACCGTGCCATAGCCCTCCAGAGCCAGCTCAAGGCCGTTCGAAAAGTCGTACTTCACTTGGGCCGCGTAATTGAAATCCCACTTGTTGTCACGCGAGCCCCCTAGCTCCTCCGGCTCACCCCCTAGGAAACGCGTGACGAACAAGTTGAGAAGCAATCGCCATGGACCTTGCTTCGCTTCGATCAAGGGCCCGATGACAAGCGTCATCGCCTCGACTTGCTCGACCGGCTTTTCAAACTCCGTCAGCCAAGCAATGCCAAAACCATCCCCCTTGATCGGTAATAGGACCACCACCGCTTCAGCGGCGTATTCGTCGAATCTGAGCGAATTGAAAGCGTCCGCTGCGCCGGGTGTCACGGGGTCGTCGATGCGTTCCTTTTCGAACTCGATGCCGACACGCGTGCGAAACCAATCGGTCCAGGAGACCTCTAGCTCAAGGGCATTGCGAGCGGCCACAACGGTGTTGTCATCGAAAATGAACTCGCCGGGCTCCACCTCGCGAAAGCGCCGTCGCGGCTGATCCCAGCTGTAGGCGTTCTGACTCTGAAACTCGATGTCGCCAGCTTCGGTCTCGACCTGCTTCATCTCGAACTGGCCGATCGAGGGCCCAGCAGAGATGGCACCTGTTGACGGGCAAGCAAGAACGCCTGCGACAAGCAACGTTGCAACATATCGTGCAATGTGCGCTTCGCCCTCTGCGGCGCCATGTGCACGCACCGCCCCATCTCTCCGATGACAGACAGCTCCACGCATTCTTCTTTTTTCTTTTGCCCCGTGCGCAAAATGCACCCGTCCACCAGGCCGGGCGGGATCGAAACATGAGGGATGGGGGCGCGCAACCAAAGACGCCAGGCGCTTACGCGAGACCATAGCGATGCGGCTATGAAGTCACACTAGAGAAATGGGGGAAGCCTAAGGATGGCAGGTCTCTCAACCACGGGCCCGAGTTTCCATCATCACTTGCGGTGATGCGGCCGCAACGATGAGATAGTTAGTATTTCACTTTGATGCCGCCATAGATCGCAAATGGCGGAGCAGGCGTGATGGTCCTTGGGTTCGTAAAGAAGCCGGCGCCGGTGGATGGATCAGCTTCCGCCGCGTCATTGGCCAATTCCGTATCGAAGAAGTTTCCGAAGAGTCCGTAGCGAGAGTCGAACAGGTTGTCGATCAAGCCGTAAATCTGCACGTGCTCATTGACGTCATAAGACGTGCGCACATCCACCCTGGCGTAGCCCCCAAGCGGCGAGCTGACGTTGCTTTCATCACCGAAAAAGATCTGATCGCTCACGGCCACTAAGTCGGCCCCCACCTTCCACTCGGGGTGGACCCAGTAATCGAAACCGGCCTTAAACCGGTGTTGGGGAACGCCTGGCAGCCGATCACCCGGCGTGACGAAGACACAAGTCTCCTCGTCAGCAGGAGGCGGGCAAGGGGTGGCATTCGGATTATTCGGTGAGGGTATCACAATATTGCTTTCGAATGTCGCGTCCACGAAGGCGTAGTTCGCCCACGCGTACCAGCGCGGATCGCGATACACGAGACCGGCCTCAACACCTTGGCGAAGCGTATCGCCGGCATTCTGGAAGAAGCCACGACCCGACGTCGGTGCAGCCACCGCGATAATGTCGTCCTGAGTTTCCGTGCGGAAAAGGCCAGCGGTCCACTCAAGTGTCTGCTTCTCACCTAGCGAAGCCATCTTGCCTCTAAACCCAAACTCGTACGTGCGCGCAACAACCTGGTCGAGCGGCGGATCGGCGGTGAGGAAGCTCTCGATCAAGCAGGGCTCTTCAGGATCGGCGCAAGCAAGCTCCGCAGGTGTTGGTGCGCGGTTGGCTTCGGCATAGCTACCAAACATGGTCACTCCCGAGTGGATCTGGTATGTCGCGCCCGCCATCGGATTGAACCGATAGTACCTGTGATCCCCGTTGAGTTGGGGATTGTCGCCAGTGTTGTCCTCAATCTTGATCCGCGCAAAGTTCCAGCGCCCGCCAGCGGTGAGAGCGAGGTCGGATGTCACCTCGATCGTATCGGAGAAATACAAGCCCACGTAGTCGTTCTGCGTGGTCAGATCGCGCGGTGCAAAATCATCCGGTTCAGCAAGAAAGATCGGCGGAGTAAAACTGGTGACCACAAACTTTGGCCTGAAGAAGCCAAGCTCACTGCTGGTCGTATAGTCCACGCGGCCGTGGTCGTAGCTTGCGCCGATAAGAAACTGATTGGGATGGCCCCAAAGCGGTGTCTTTTCGACGGCCTGCACGGAGCCGCCGTAGCTTTCCGCATCTTGGGACGTGCGATCGTTCGAGCCGTAGGCCAACTCGTCATCGAAGGGGACGGTGTTTCCGTTGATGTCTTCAGCCTGTTCAAGCTCACCGTCCTCTTCCAGGCACAACGTTCCCTGATCGGGCGGGGGGCAATCTTCCGCCTCCAGGATATTGCCATCCTGGTTTCTCTGCTTGTACCAGCGATAATAGCCGACGCCGGAAAAGATAAGCGTCTTTGAGTGCTCCACCGAACCGTTGATCGAGAGCATGTTCAAGTTGTTGTCGCTCGTCTGCGGCGAGGTAAAGGTGCGGTTCCAGCCCAGATCCAAGAGCTGTACGGGAGCGGCAGCGGTCACACCAACGAGGTTGTCAGCAGCGGTATAATTGAGGTGAAGCTCTACCCCGTCGTGCTTGACGCCGATGTCCGCATACATGCGGCGAACCTCGGCCTCTGAGAAATCGCGAAAACCGTCGTCGTCGATGTACTCGCCGGCGATAAACGCACCCCAGATACCGTGTTGAGCGCCGACGGCGACGCCGACCTGCCGACGCCCAAAGGATCCAAAGCGGGTATCGATCTCAAAGCCATGGAAATTGAAGCCATCCCGCATAATGACGGCGACAGCGCCCCCAATCGCGTTGAGGCCGTAAACGGGATTGGCCCCGATAATCGTAATGCCGTCGATGGCGTTATCGGGCAGGAAGTCCCAGTTCACGATATCGCCGAAGGCCTCGTTGATGCGCACGCCGTTCTGATAAACGGCAATGCCCTGCGCGACGCCGTTGATGGGGGACGCCTCAAACCCGCGGTACTGCAGGTTTCTTCTGAAGACATTGCCCTGCCCGTCGCCGATAACCACGCCAGGCACCGTGTTCTGCAGAACCTCTGGCACGGAGGCATCGGCCGAGCGTGAGATATCCGCTGCCGAAGCGCGCCCCACAGCGCCCGGGTAGTTCTTGATTGGAATGGCGCTGCCTGGCACGGGCGACATGAGAACTGTGCCGCTGCTGATGCCACCCGTTCCTGCGACCGGTTCAGCAGGCGGCTCAGACGGTGGTGCAGCGGCTACCGGCTGGGGCGCTGGCGCGACGGCCTCCGGCTCGGCGGCCACTTCCGGTGCTTCCGGCGTTGGCTCAGGCTGCTCCTGGATCACCTCGACGGGCGGGAGCTCACCAGGCGGCTGTTCTGCAGGGGCGGGGGCAGCGGGCTCGGCCGGAGCTGCATCAGTTGGCGCCGCCTCCGGTTGCGGATCTTGCGCCCTCACCGGCGTGGCAAATAACAAAAAAACAGCCGCGCACACGACCAAGCCAATCGCCTTGATCTGCATACCACCCCCGGTTCGGTAGCCGCCATCGCCAACAACGAGCCTACAAATCGAAGCCTTTCGATTCGTTATAACGTTGCACTATATTCAATCTGTACATTGGAATTATGGCCATCGTCAATGAGTCAAACTTCATCCACAACCCCCACAAGAAATACTCTATCGGACTGTGTCGCTGAGGCATCACTTAAGCCTATGACGGAGGAATGGGGGGTGCTCACATGACGAAATGGCAATGCGTTGCTGATGACGAAATCGTTGATGAAATTGACATCAATTGCCGTGGCAGTGTTATATAATATCAAGTGTGTTGAGGCAGACACCCGTCACTGTTCGCTGAGTATCAGGGATCTGCCTCGCGTCCCGAGAACGGGACAGCCTCTGTGCCGTAAGGCGCAGTTATATAAGGAAATAATCGGCCAACCTGGGCCGAGGGAGGTGCGTGGATGCCCACTCCGCTTAACTATTGGCCGAGACCGGGGAGAGGACGGCGCGCAATTGGACTCGCCTTTCAATCACGCCTTCTTGAATCGGACGCGGATTTGGCAAGCGGCAAAGGACCGTCGTCGAAGTTGCGAATGGCAACCAGAGATCCATGCCCCACTTCGTGAAACAAGACGAGTTCCGTATAGAAAAAGCCGTTAGACACCGGAGCATGACATGGCAAGTTTGCCTTCTGAGAGAGCAATGATCAAAAGAAGACTCTTTGCCATCGCGGCGACCTTTCTGCTTATCGCTGCCACACCTTTCCTGCTCCAAGAAGCTAAAGCGCAGCAAGATCAAGACTCCATATCGGTCGAATTGAACAAGCTGGAACCCTCTGAGAAGGGCTGCCGGGCCTTCATCGTGATCTCGAATACATCGAGCACGGCCTATGAGGTATTCAAGCTTGATCTGGTAATGTTCAAGACAGATGGGATCATTGGACGCCGTTTCGCGTTGAACCTAGCACCGATGCGTCCCACCAA
>JAUVPN010000010.1 GCA_030598645.1 Hyphomicrobium sp.
ACTTCGGCCCCGCCGAAGTAGAGAATGACCGTAACAAAACCTATCGTGATCCTTGGAGGGGGCCATGTGCCCCCTCCTTCATTTGGGTCAGCTGCGCCGGGCATGGCTTTCTCTAATTCAGCATCTCTGCTGATGCTTGGCGGGCCGCGGCTCCGGCGTCGCAGCGCGAACCTTGGGCAGCTTCTCTGTTTTATAGAGCCCTTAAAGTTGCCGGCGCTGTTCTTTGCAGCCGAGCAGCTAATGCACGGGGCAAAGCTGCAGTGTCGCGATGTCCGCATTACCCCCGAAAGCGGGCATAAGGTCGGGCGTGAGGAATGTCCGCTAAGTGCCAATGCGCGTTCATCATCGCAACGTCGTCGTTGGCTAAGGCTGTACAAGAACGGCCGCAGGCCTCATCAGCATGCAGCCAGTTCGGACGCTGGCAAATGAGCACCGGATTCTAACTTAGAGACTGGCACGCTTTGTGGGGCAGGCCAGATGCCGGCGACACGGTGTTGTTGGAGGTGCTGCAACTTGCGGAGCTTGGCACGGGCGGTGCGTGGATGGATGTTGGGTTCACATCTCTCGGGTCAGAACTCTTTGACGTGGGGGATTATGTCTTGGACGAGGAGGTGCTCGCCAGCGTGGTGATCGACCAAGACATGACCTTGTTCATCGTTGAGGGTAAGCGCGCGCGTGCTAATGTGGAGGACCGTGGCTTAGGTAAATGACGTCTCGGGTGCGAGTCCTCAACGCCAAGACGTCGCTTTCGAGTGTTGGGTGACGTTCTGTTCGGTTGCGTGGTGGAGTGTGTCTGATGCTGTTTAAATCCAAGAAGCCCAAAGCCGAGCCCAAGCCGGACGTCGCTGCTAGCGCCAAACCTGAAGCAAAGTCAAATGGCTCTGAGGGTGCGCAGAGCGCGCGCGGGGGCGCTCAAGATGAGGCCGGCGCCGAGCGCGAAGTCAAATTTGAAATCACAACATCCCGGCAATTCGTCGCCTGGTTGTCCGAGCAAAAGATCAATCTCGGTTTTACGACCTATCAAGCGGGCAAACTGTTCGTCTTAGGCGTTAATCCTAAAAACAATCGGCTCTCCGTTTACAACCGCACGCTAGAGCGCTGCATGGGGCTGGCGTATGCCGATGATGCGCTTTACGTGGCGGGGCTTTATCAAATCTACAAGTTTGTGGATGCCGCTCGACGTCAACCCGTTGAAGGCGATTATGATTCGGTGTTTGTGCCGCAGGTGAGTTACTTCACCGGCGATGTTGATGCGCATGATCTCGCCGTACAAAAAGATGGACGGCTGATTTTCGTCAACACACTGTTCAGCTGCCTCGCCGAGATAAGCGAGACCCACAGCTTCAAGCCGATCTGGCAACCGCCTTTCATCGACCGCTTAGCGGCCGAAGACCGCTGTCATTTAAATGGTGTCGCTCTTGTTGATGGTTTCCCCCGCTATGTGACAGCTGTGGCCGATACCAATGTTGCGGACGGGTGGCGTGATCACCGAAAGGACGGCGGAATTGTCATCGACACCCAAGACAACGAGATCGTCCTTTCGGGTCTGTCCATGCCGCATACACCGCGCGTGCGCGATGAGACCCTGTGGCTGCATGACTCTGGCACGGGGTATTTCGGACGCGCCGATCTGCAGAAAGGAGCCTTTCAGCGGGTTGCCTTTTGCCCAGGCTATCTGCGTGGTCTCGATTTCATCGGCAAGTATGCGATCGTCGGTTTGTCAAAACCGCGGGGCAACAAAACGTTTTCAGGTCTGGCGCTCGATGACAATCTGGCCACGAACAAAGTCGAGGCCCGCTGCGGACTTTATGTGATTGATCTGACAAGTGGCGATGTCGTTCATTGGGCGCGTATCGAGGGCGTCGTGACTGAGCTCTATGATGTTGTCGTTCTGCCTGATCGTAAGAACTCTGCCCTCATCGGCTTCCGGACCGATGAAATTCGGCGGGTGATTTCAATTGAGGCGTAGCCGCGAGGAGTGCTCCCATCGGTCGAGTAAGATCCAGGAAAAACAGTTTTGGAAAGAGTGCCGACCGCGACGCTTGTTGAGCGGACTTGTTTGTTGCGCCGAATGCGGTGGCAAGTTGAGCGCGGTAGCGACTACCTAGCCTGCGCGAGAGCGCGCAACGGTGCAGATTGCAGCAATACGACAGGTGTCAAACGCTCCAAGATCGAGCTGGTCGTTCTGGAGGGACTCAAGAGTCGCCTCATGGCCCCTGACCTTGTTGAGGAATTCGTCCGTGCCTTCCATGAGGAACTCAATCGCCAGAGGCATGAGCGAGAAGTTGACCGGAAAAACCTCGAACGTTAAGCCCGGGACCTCGAAAACAAGCTCGATGGTCTTTACGACGCCATCGCGGATGGCTTTCGCACCGAGGGGCTTAAGGCCAAGCTCGAAGAGCTTGAAGACCGCAAGAGACAGGTCGAGGAACAGCTAAGAGAACCGTCGAAGCGTGAGCCGCGTCTGCACCCGCGTCTTGCGAGCCTCTATCGCCAGAAGGTGGCAGATCTGCACACCGCCCTCTCCGACTCCGTCACCAAGGCGGAGGCGGCGGAAATTCTGCGCGGCCTGATCGAGCGGATCGACGTGCGCTCAGTTGCAGGGGGCCACGTCGTGGAGCTGATTGACGATATCGTCAAGTTGGTTTCGCTGCCCGCAGGCGGCGATGTTCCCGCGTCGTTCGAAAGTTCGGTAAAGGTGGTTGCGGGGGTAGGATTTGAACCTACGACCTTCAGGTTATGAGCCTGACGAGCTACCGGGCTGCTCCACCCCGCGTCACCAACTGAACCCGAAAAGGCGACCGAACGACTAAACTCGGGTCGTCATATCGGGAAAGAGAAAATCGGCTCCGGCCGCCGTGGCCGATAGGAAAAGCCGCCCGTTCTTGCCGAGCGGCTTTCGCGTGCGCGGCTTATAGCACAAATAAGCCGCCTGTGAAGCCTGCGTCCAAACGGCCCGGTTTTATTCGGCTGGAACCCTTGATGCGTTGGCCGCCTCAGCGCTGTTCTCGCTCTTCCTATTGGAGCGAATGAAGTAGATGTTGCGGCTATAGATGAAGAGCCCCATGCCCTGCCCAAGCATAAATACCGGGTCGAGCCGGTAGATCGCGTAGGCAAAAAGCAGCGCGCCACCGAACAAGCTAAAGTACCAAAATGTTTCGGGCACGATGGAAGCTCGTGCTCGCTCGCTCGCGATCCACTGCACGATGAATCGCATGGAGAACATGAGCTGCGCCGAGAAGCCTATCGCAAGCCAGGTCTTCTCCGTGACGGAAGTGTCAAGCCACCATTGGCCGAGCTGGGCGGCCGCGTTCGCGAAGACGTCCATGACGCTATTTCTGTCTTGAAGACAGCTCCCGTGCTCTGCTTGATTGTCAGTTCTTATCCCCGGCGCTTTTTTTTGTGCCGGTGCTACTAGGTTTTAGTCGCGTCGAAATGTCGGTTACCAAATGAAGTTCCGGCAGCCTCTCGACGATCTCGGGCACGGTGGTTCGCCGTCTGAGCCACGTTACTCCAACCAAATCGTAGAGACCGACCACGGCGCGATTGAGATTATTGTACTTGGAGACGCCTGACTGTCGTGGCCGATCATTAACGGGTAAGAATGCCACGTCGTGTCCGTAGGCCTGAAACAGCGCAGGCAAATAGCGGTGCATACTCGTAAAGAAGGGCAGGCGCAGGAATACATCGCGCCAATAGACCTTGATGCCGCAGCCGGTGTCTGGGCAGTCATCCTGTAACACCTTGTCGCGGATCCAGTTGGCGGAGCGTGATGCCCAGCGTTTTGACCCGGTTGCCTTGCGCTCCGTGCGTACACCGCCGACAAGGGCGGGGCCGACGCTTCCTGGCGCGGCCAATACATCAAGCAGTCGGGTTATATCGTGGGGGTCATTCTGGCCATCACCGTCCATGGTCGCGATAATTGGGTTCGTCGCTGCGAGGATGCCAGAGCGCATCGCGGCGCTCTGGCCGCTTCTTTGTCCATGGCGCAAATAACGCAGCCCCGGGCATTTACCGCTCGTCATCAGCCCCTTGATCTCAGTCGGGGTAGCGTCGTCGCTTGCGTCATCGACGACGATAACCTCGCACAGGCGCTCGGCCGGGACCGCTTGGTAGGTCTCCTCAACCAGCTGTCTAATGTTGCCAGCTTCATTCAGCGCCGGAATGACGACGGTGACGCGCATAAGTATCCCTAGTCCTCAGCTGGGCCAATAACGGCCCTGCCAACTCCTCAATTTATTGCGTTCTTCAAGACTACCAGGCTTCCCGATAGCCTCTCAACCTTGTAAATGAGCCGCGATCAAGGCCGTCGCCTCCTCCAAAACGGTTCACCCAACCACAGGTCCATGACAGACAAAAACAAGCCTATTTTTCCAGTGGAAAGTGTCGATGCCCGATGGATTTGGGTCCTTGTTATTGGCCTAGCGGTCCTTCTGTGCTTCCGGCTGCTCGCGTTGGCCGCCAATGGCACAGATCTGTTCTTTGACGAGGCGCAATATTGGTCGTGGGGCCAGGATCCGGCCTTTGGCTACTATTCCAAACCGCCGCTGATCGGATGGATCATTGGCGCGGCTGGTGCGAGTTGCGGCGATGGCGAGTTCTGCGTTCGATTGCCCTCGCCGCTCATACATACTGCGACCGCCATCGCCGTCTTCTTTCTTGGTCGCCAGCTGTACGATACACGCACAGGGGCACTGTCGGGTCTAGCGGTTGCGACCCTGCCCGGCGTCTCCCTATCAGCAGGCCTGATTTCGACGGACGTGCCACTACTCTTGTGTTGGGCAATCGCGCTTGTGGGCTTTGCTGCGTTGTTCAAAACACGAAGTATTTGGCCGGCGCTGGTGCTGGGCCTCGCCTTTGGCATAGGCCTTAACGCCAAATACGCCATGGCCTGGTTTCTATTGTGCCTATCAGTGATGTTGGTCATGCTGCCGGAACGACGGACCGTCCTTAAGGACTACCGGCTCTACGTTGGGCTGGGACTCGGCTTGCTCCTAATCCTCCCTAATCTTGTTTGGAACTACACGAACAGCTTCGCGACATTCTCGCATACCGCTGACAATGCAAAGTGGACAGGGTCACTGCTGCGCCCGGTCAAGGCAATGGAGTTCTTCGTCGCGCAGTTCGGCGTATTTGGGCCAATCTTGTTCGGAAGTCTTTTAGTAATCTTGTGGCGAGCGTGGAAACGTCGCCTGCCTGAGCCCGATCAGATGCTATTAGCCTTCTCAGTTCCCATAATCGCGGTGATTACAGTTCAAGCGCTCATCAGCCGGGCTCATGCGAATTGGGCCGCGACCGCCTACGTGGCCGCAACTGTTCTGGTTGTGGCAACAATGATCCGCGACGGCGCCTGGAATTGGCTAAAGGGATCGTTTGTCGTCAATGTTGCTGCCATGGTTCTTATCGCGGCAGGAACTCTCACAGCTGGCCGCATCAATCTGCCCTTCAAGCAGGACCCTTTTGCGCGCATCCTTGGCTGGCGGGCAGTCGCTCAGGCAACGCAGGCCGAACTCGCTAAGGCCAAGGCTCAGGGACGGCCATTTGCAGCTGTCATAACAAGCGATCGCGCTGTGACAGCAGAACTTCTCTATTACATGCGCGATGAACCCACTCCAATTCTCGCGTGGCGGCGGGGCGCTCGCTCGCCGCGCGACCACTTCGAGCTAACACGCCCGCTTACGCCCGATACGACCGGTCCTGTGCTCCTGGTCGTGCTTGGAACGAGCAAGGCGCCTGGGCGCTCAGCATTCGCCACATCGGAAAAGATAGGTGAGCGGCAGCTGCCGGCCGGAAACAATGCGCACCGGCGCGTGACCTTTTACGCGTTGTCGGGGTACAAAGGACGATGACGTCAGCCGATCAAATGCGGCGGCCCCCCGACCGGCAGACGGAGGACCCCACTGCACTTTCTGAAACGTTCGTCCTTCTAGATAACAATTCAGGCGCGGGCGCCCCTTCATTGTTGTTTACCGATCCGGTGGAGATCATCACGGCAGACACGCCAGAGGCGGTCCCAGTTGCGCTCCAACGCCTGGAAGTTGGTCTAAAAAACGGGCTGCACGCTGCAGGCTTCTTTGCCTATGAATTGGGCTACGTTTTCGAGCCGAAGATCGCCCACCTCTTGCCGTCGGATCGCAATGTACCGTTGCTCTGGCTCGGGCTCTATGAGGCGCCCGCGGAGATGGGCAGCGCGGAGGTCGAGAACTGGCTGGCTGCCCACACGCGCAGCGGCTCCTATCAGTTCACCGATGTTACCCATGCGTGGGACAAGGCCTCCTACCTGGAGCGTTTCGCTGAGGTGCAACATAAGATTCGCGCTGGTGATATCTATCAACTCAACCTCACATTCAAAGCACGCTTCCGGCTCTCGGGCTCCCCGTTGACGTTTTTCCTCGACCTGCGCCAGAAGCAGCGCGTCGCCTATGGAGGCATCGTTGACACCGGCGAGGTCACCGTACTGTCGGCTTCGCCCGAGCTCTTTATTGAGCAGGATGGGCGCACGATTTCAACGCGGCCGATGAAGGGAACGGCCCCCCGCGCCGGCACGCCGGAAGCCGATTCTGAGGCGCGGGATCAGCTGAGTACGGACGCAAAGCAGCGTGCTGAGAACCTCATGATCGTCGACCTGATGCGCAACGATATCGGGCGGATTGCCGAGATCGGTAGCGTCAGCGTCACCGATCTTTTCACGGTCGAGACATTTCAAACTTTGCACCAGATGACGTCGGGTGTGCGGGCCACCCTAAAAAATGGCATCGGCATAACAGAGTTGCTTCAAGGCATCTTTCCTCCGGGGTCGGTGACGGGTGCGCCCAAGATCAGGGCAATGGAGCTTATCCGAACCTTGGAGACAGAGCCGCGAGGTGTTTACTGCGGGGCAATCGGCCACATCTCACCGGAAGGCCGTGCACTATTTAACGTCGCTATTCGTACCGCGGTCATTTTCCGCGACGCGGCGGGCGAGATGGGAATCGGCTCAGGTATCGTGTTCGATTCTCGGGGGGGTAAGGAGTACGAAGAGTGCCTCCTGAAGATGAAGTTTCTCACCGATCCAGTTAAGCGCTTCGAACTCATCGAAACGATGCTGTTTGAGCCCGCAACGGGCCTGGTCCTATTAGAACAACATATTGCACGCTTAGAGTCCTCGGCTCGCTATTTCTGTTTCGCGTTCGACGAGGCTGCGGTCAGACAAGCTCTCTTTGAAGCCGTCGACGGGCAAGTGGATCGTCTGCGGGTGCGGCTGCTGCTGTCCGAAGCGGGCAGCTTGGCGGTCACTACGACACCCCTGCCGTCGCCGGATCCGGGTGCCACGATGCACTTCGTTGTTTCGGAGACGAGGCTCGACAGTTCCGACATTTTCCTCTTCCACAAGACCACGTGCCGCGAACTCTACGATCAGGAGTGGCAAAAGTATTCGGAGACGATGGGTGCCGAAGAGGTGGTCTATCTGAACGAGCGCGGAGAACTCGCCGAGGGCAGCCGCACGACGATTTTTCTGGAACGCAATGGGCGCCTAGAGACGCCGACTCTCGTTTCAGGGCTTTTGCCCGGAACGCTTCGTGCCGATCTTATTGCTCAGGGTCAGGCATTGGAGGCCGTCTTGACCCTTGAGGATCTAAAGCTGGCCGATGCCATTTATTTAGGCAACTCCGTGCGCGGCCTAGTGCGCGCAGTCCTGATGGATTGTCGTGCTTAGTACGGTATCACTCTAAACATTCGTTTATTTCATCACTGTCTGCTCAGAGGCCACGGAGCCGAGCTTTGCATTGCTTGGGCCTCCGCCATTACTCACGAATGTGGCGGCCAGAAACGCAACGGCGGCAAGCGTAAGTGCCGCGGCGATTGCGATTTCGGTCGACGTTCGGCGCACACGATGAGCGTACGCACCCATCTGCTGAAGTTTCGATTCCATGTAACGAATTAGCCCCCCAACACCCGATAGCCGCCAGACCCCTCAATGCCGCGCGACACAAGAACACAGTAATCAGACGATTCGATCGCCCCTCAAAGTCCCCGCATCACGCAGCCCAAAATAAGGATGAATTGGGCGAGCAGCAGCACCCAGAATTCGTTCCCAATAAAGAAAGGAATCTCGGCCCCAAAAAACTTCATAATCAGCACGGTAACCGTCAGGACGACCGAAACCATAAAGGTCAAGATACCTGGCGCCTTTAGTACCATACGTCCCACTCCCTCATTGCCCCGTGGTGTGTAGTCACCTTCCAAGAGCCTTCCCCGCAAGTGCAGCTGATTCGGTGAGGCTCGATGGGTTTATAGCAGGACCCAAACTCTCTGGCACGCGACTGCGCTCCCGTGTTGTTCGCCGAGCACACCGCACGCAAAATCATGGCGACTGTTAGGCCGCCGCCTTTGTATGTCGCCCTGCGAATAGCAGTCGCCGCAATATGAGGAACAGAATCAACACGACAACCAAGGCCGCGATGATCGCGGCCGGGTGCTTTTTCCACATAAGGATCGGGCTGACGCGTCCGCCGGCGACGAGCTTGGCATCCTCCACAATGACCCTGGGATTAAGGGAGGCATCTTGGCGCAACATCATCGCCACGGCTGCCGTCTGATCTGCGCTGGCAACCACGGCGACCCGCACCCGCTCGGAGGAAAGCGACTGCATCGTGGTGGGATCCGCCGCGACCGTGCGCAGAACACGCTCGCGTGGTTCTTGCTTTAGACCAGTCAGGTACCGCGCGAGCGTCGCAAGTTCGTCCTCCGTCAAACTGCGAGCCAAACTTGTCAGCTCAGCCGGCGGGAGCTCGAACAGTGTGTCACGCGCGCTACGGTCGATGCCGACAAGCCGCGTGATGGCAAGGCGGTCGTTAAGCGTCAGAATTCGTTGCAGTGAGGCCTTCGTCAGGCTGTCCGGCTTGGTGCGTCGATGTATGTCGAGATCGACAACTTGCGCTAACTGATCCCCAGCCAACGCATGCCATTGGAGCCCTGTATCGATGGAGCGGGTCTCACGCGCAATCTGCATGCCTGAAGGGGGCAACACGTTGATCGCCACATTGAGAGTGCCGTCGTTGAGGCGCGTCAAAAGTCCGGCTTCGCCTTCGGACTTGATTACTGACGAAACCACCGCGTCGACACGCGGCAGTTTTTCTGGTGGCTGCGAGTCGATGAAGGCCTTGAATTGGCTGTTGCGGGCGGCAAGCTCCAGCGCTTGTGCGTGTGCGTTGCGGAACTCGCTCCAGATGTCGACCACGCGGTCTGCCGTGGCGCCGCCGATCTCGTTCACATGCGCGGAGATCTGCTCTGCGAAAGTCTTTGCTAGTTCGTCTTGCACCTTCTCCTTGCTGTCCTTGGATTTCATCTCAGCTGCAATGATGGGCAGCACGCCATGGCGAAGGTCCCATATGTCTTTAGCGATAAGAACGAACCCTACACCGCCAGCAACGACGGAGACGAGACGAGCCAGTACGGCGCCCACCATGCGCTGGCCGACACGACGCGCCATGTTGGCGAGTTGGCGGCGCATAAGGAGTATGGCTGCTCCCGCAATTCCTGAACTCGACTGACGTAAGACGGCCCCGGGCGAGATTTGGGCAGCGCCGCTGTCCGGGTCGAAGGTGTTACCTTTGTTGGCGTTGCCGGCAACCGCGCGCGCAACAGTGGCGCCGTAACGCGCACCGACGAACGCCTTGAGACATGCAAGTGTTGGCTCAGCGGCATCCTCAGTTGCAAACTGAATTTGTTTGCCCACTTCTTTGCCAACACCGACGGCGAGCGTTTCAAGCGCAGTCTTCATGGCGTCGGAACGATAAACGCGCTCCGCGACAGCCGTTGCGAGTTCCTGTGCCTTTTGCTGGTTTGCCAGTGACTCCAGCAAATTGGCCCAACTTGTCTCCTGGCGAACTTCCTCAACCGCGAGATCGACGCGCTTATCGACAATCTCGTCGAGTCCTCCGTGGCGCCATTCGTCGCCCACAATGGCGCGGAAATCGACTTTAGCGATACCCGATTGCAGCGCCCGGATCGAGATCGCCTCGATGGCGGCGCGAAATCCGGGCTCATCGCGCGCCTGGCAGGCTTCATATTCGGACTTGGAAAGCGCCTCAATAGCAAAGGCTGGAGCGACCTGTGCCATGGCTAGGGCGAAAGCCACAGTCCCGGAAATGAGTGACCGGGCGCAACCGACCAAAGAGAGACCTCCCACTGATACTTATCCTCGCGGGTGACCCAAGAAGAGTCACTGTAAGTGCAAGACGCCATCTAATCACTTCGTTTATATAGTGTCGATTGCGCTCGAAGCGTGACGACTTGGCGCCTAGCCCCACCGATGTTGAGGGTTGACCACTCTGAATTGCTAACTAGTTTCCGCGCGCTGGGGCGCTGCGATTTGCGCTTGGCGGCAAAGAGAGTGGATGATGAATCCCGTCTTGATCGGCGTGCTGTGTTATGTCCTCTTTCAGTTCGCAATAGGAGCGTGGGTCGCGCGCCGAATATTCACTGAGCGCGACTACATCAATGCCGGTCGGAAGATTGGCATAGTCATCGCTGCATTCTCAGTATTTGCTACATGGTTTGGCGCCGAGGTGATCGTTGGTGCAGCCGGCTCCGTGTACGCGGAAGGCCTAAGTGGAGCGACAATCGATCCGTTTGGGTATGCTGCTGCACTCGTCATCGTCGGCCTGACAGTCGCGGTCCCGCTGTGGAACCGCGGGTATATTACGTTCGCAGATTTCTTTCGCGATCGGTATTCGCAGGGAGTGGAGCGGCTCGCAGTGCTATTGATCCTGCCCGGGCCGCTCATCTGGGGCGCGGCTCAAATTCGCGCCTTTGGCCAGGTGATGGGCTCGGTTGCTGAGGTCTCGCTTGTCACAGGAATTGTCATCGCCACCGTGATCGTCGTCGCCTATACTGTGCTGGGTGGCCTTATGGCTGACGCACTGACCGACTTCATCCAGGCGATCGCCGTCATCTTAGGCCTTATCATTCTTTCCATCATTGTTATCGGTGAGGTCGGCGGGTTTTCAGCTGGACTGGCTCACGTTGAGCCGCAAAGGCTCGCTTACTTCGGTGTGGATGATCGCGGAATTCTGGAACGGGTTGAGGAATGGGCGATCCCAATATTTGGCACGATGGTTTCTGTTGAGCTAATCGCGCGTGTTCTTGGGACCAACTCCGCGCGCACCGCTCGCAACGCCTGCGTCCTTGGCGGTGTTCTTTACCTCTGCGTTGGATTGATGCCCCTGTATATGGGGCTCGTTGGGCCGTCCTTGCTTCCCGGTTTGGACGAGCCGGAGCGGATTATTCCAACCCTTGCTGAGAAGTTCCTCCCGACGTTCTTTTTCGTCATATTCGTCGGCGCCTTGATTTCGGCCATCTTGTCGACTGTTGACTCTGCATTGCTCTCGGGCGGATCGATTATCTCACACAACCTACTGGTTCCAATGCGGCCCGACCTGTCGGAAGCCGCGCGTGTTCGATGCGCGCGTGGATCGGTCATTGTTCTGGGGCTAATTGCCTTTGCGATTGCGCTGCGCTCAACAACTATTCGCGACCTCGTTGAGACAGCTTCGGCGATCGGCAGTTCAGGTCTGATTGTCGTTGCGCTCTTCGGCCTTTTTACCCGGTTTGGCGGTCCTGCGGCTGCCGCGTGTGCGCTGGTGACAGGCGCGGTTGTCTGGATCGTCGCTAGCATATTGGAGTTCACCAGCGTCCCCTATGTCTTCGCCGTTGCTATGGCGGCCGTGGCCTATATCGCTGCCAGCTTCTCGAGCGGTCGGCCGGCGTGACATCTTGGCGCTGTCGGCACGAAAGTCTTAGCCTTTCGTCTTATTTCGCAATCGTAGATTATGTTCAAACGACGGCATTATTCATCGTCAATTAATAATGTTTTCAGCGCATTAATCTGCCTGCGACAAAAATAGCGTAGATAAACTGAACAGGTGTGAAGCTAAGGAACTGGTTTAATTTCACTATGTTCTGGCGTTTTGTGGTGTACAAATATTAGCATTAAAACGTCGCCCCATGTTAGGTGGGGTGGCGTGCGCGAATGGGCAGAACCACAAGTTCTCGATGCCTTGTTCTCGCCACAGATACAAACAAAAAGGCCGCCGCCGCTGGTTCAGCTCGGCGTCCTTTGCTGACTGATTGCAGTTTGGTTGCGGGTTGAGCGGAAGCGGCGATTGGTTAATGGACGGGCAAGAGGGAGTTCAGACGAATAGCGTCTTTCGAGTGCGGCACGGTGCCCTATCGCCATGCGCGTTGGTTCGGGCCAGAGAGTCGTCCGCTCAATTACCCGCGTCGCTTGGATGTGAAGTCGACCCGCCGCCGCCGCACAATTACGACAACGTCGAGCGTCTGTGTGCCAACATTGGAGCGAGGCTTGAGGAAAATGAAGAAGGGGTTCGAACGTTAACTGTCAGTGCGCACGGCCGAAGACGCGCAGTAGTAAAGTATGGCCTATCACGAGTGTCACTCTAGTTTGCGAGCGAGTTAATCCGTATCCATGAAAAGCCAAGACAAGATGAACGTTGCGTGGGGTAGCCTCTTTGTTCCTGGAGGCCGCAAAGGCGTACTGCTCGTGCACAGTCTCGGCGGGTCGCCGATCGAGCTTCGGTTTCTTGCGCACGCGCTCGGCAAGGATGGATACACGGTCTATTGCCCAATGCTCTCTGGTCTGGCTGGTGGAACCGATGTTTCGGGCCTGTCGAGTTGGACAGATTGGTATGCGGCGCTGGAAACGGCGCACGACGAAATTTCCAAGCAATGCGACACGGTTATCGTCGGCGGCATCTCCGCCGGCACTATGCTGGCGCTGAGGCTTGCGGCCGTTCGCCCAGATCGCGTTGACGGCTTGATTCTATTCTCGCCGACATTGTGGCCCAATGGTTGGGCGATCCCCTGGTACTTCAACCTATTCAAGATTATCGAGCACAAGTGGGCTGCACGGCTATTCCACTTTAAGGCGCGCGAACCTCACGGCATTAAAGACAATCGCCTGCGCAGCTTCATCCTGGATGCGTTGCAAAGTGACAGCGAGGTAATCGAGGATCTCTTCGGGCGTGGCGGTGGTCTTGTGCTCGAATTTCGCAAGCTCGTACGCAACGTCAAGCCGCTCCTCAAAAAAGTGAAGCATCACACATTGATGTTCCACCCGCGCCATGATGACCAGAGTGATCTCAGTAATTCCATTGCAATCCAGCGCAAGCTGGGGGGGCTGGTCGAACTCCACGTGCTTGATGACTGCTATCACATGGTGACGCTCGATCGTCAGCGCTCGATTGTGGTGGAGCGCACGACAGAGTTTGCCGCGCGTCTCACGAAGCGTATTGAGGATGCTCCGGCACTGCCTTCACGGAGCGAAGGCGGCCTCAACAAAGGGCACGGCCAGGGACGGGCCAACACCTAATCGGCTCTCACTGCGCCCTCACCTGCGCAACGCTGCTGCGGGCGGGGTGGTGGTATCAGGCAGCTGACGGGTTTGGCGTGAGGCTCGCAATTGCGTTGTCTGGTAGTGGAGGTGAGGTTGGGCCTCTGATTACGGCGCACCGGCCTTCGCCTGTCGCTCAGAAGGCTCAGCGCTACAGCGCGGCAGATCTTCTGGCGCCCTCTTCCACGTGAAAGACTTGCTGAACAGCTTGATGCCCTTGTACCCGGTCAAGACCAGCCGGTCGCGCGAGGCAAGCTTGATGGCCGCGTCATATTTCCTTCCCACTTCGGGGTCGTAAACCCATCCGCCGTCCCATCCCCCGCCACGCATGCGCTTGAGCGAACCAAGAACGGGCAAGCCGCAAATGGGCCGGCCGCGTAGCGAGGACCGCGTGTTACGGCCGTCTTTGAGCGGCTGACCGTTTTTTCCATTTGGCTCTTTGAGCCAGACAATGTTGCCGCACAGGCGGCGCTCATTGTCGCTGCACGGGCGGATCAGCACCGCTCCTTTACCCTTGTGATTGTACCAAAGGCCAACCTCGGGCGGACTTGCAGCATCGACGGGGGTGGCACCAAGTCCGGTAAGAGCGGCAGCAAGAGCCCCGCAAAATCCCGCTAAGCGCCTGGAAAAGACGATTTTTGAGGTTTGCTGATTATTATGACGCATGGTGAGTTAATCCATGTTGTGTCAAGTGACGACGGTGATAAGAGGCGAAAGCTGGTCGGAACTACCGGTTTCGCTCATACGTCTATAAAGGGAACTAAGATCAGTAATTCAATCGCTTTGCCATTCCCCTTTAGACTATTATCAATATCCGCTCCTCAACGCGGCTTTTCTAGCGCAAGTTCGCTGCCAATCCCATATGAGACGAATTGGCGCAACACTAAGGAAGCATTTAAATTAAGAGGCATGTTCTCCCAAAGCCAAGTGCGAGGGTTAACCGCGGCTAGCAAGGACCCTCGATAATACACGTGCTGCAGCACTTCCTCGACTATACTGGAAACATTAGATGACCTTGACGCTTGCTTTTCGCAACTTGTTCCATGACCGCGTACGTTTGGCTGTAACGCTTATCGGCATTCTATTCTCGATCGTGCTCGTCGCTGTGCAGCTGGGCCTGTATCTCGGATCGAGCTACATGATCACGGCGAACATCGATCACGCGAAGGCCGATCTTTGGATTACTGCCTTTGGAGCCAAGAGTTTTGAGGATGGCGGGCTGCTTCTGACGCCGCGCGAGCGCCACCAGGCGTTGGCCACCCCAGGGGTCAAAGCGGTGATCCCGCTGATCGTAAAATTTGCTGAATGGCGCAAGCCGGCGGGCGGAAGCACGCGTGTGGTAATTGTTGGCACTGACGCAGAGGATGGTGGTCTTGAGCCATGGGCGCTTGTGGAAGGCGCTTGGGAGGACATCAAGGCGCCGGAAGCGGTAGCAGTTGACAAAACCTATCTCAAAGATCTCGGCATCAACGGTTTGGGTGATACCTCTCAAATCGCAACGGGCCGCGTGCGCGTGCGAGCACTGACCGACGGTGTGCGCTCTTTCACGCAGTCGCCCTATGCTTACACAACCTTGAACCGCGCGCGCAGCTTGATCGGTCTCGACGGCGAGCGAACGACGTTCTACCTCGTGCAACTGGAGCCTGGGGCCGACGTCAAAGCAGTGCAGCAAGACTTGCGCGGGCGGCTTGAAGGCACCGAGGTTTTGACGCAGCAAGAGTTTCGTGATCGCAGCCTGAAGCAGTGGTTGTTCAAGACGGGCGCCGGCGTGGCGTTGATTGGCGGTGCTTTGCTGGGCAGCTTGGTCGGTACGGTTATCGTCGCCCAGACGCTCTACTCCAGCACCAAAGACCACTTGAACGAGTTCGCCACCTTGCGTGCATTAGGATCATCGTCTTGGTATATTCATCAAGTCATTCTCTTGCAGGCGGGCTTGAGCGCGGTGATGGGGTATATCCTCGGTATGGCCATCGCGCTCGGCATTCTTGTGCTTAGTCAAGGCTCCGCATTACCATTGGTGATGACGCCTGGCTTAGCATTCTGGTTGTTCACGCTCACCGTCGGCATGTGCGCGATTTCGGCGCTTTCAGCTATCTTTAAGGTCACTAAAATCGACCCTGCAGTGGTATTCAATAGATGACGTGTGAACCTGTTTTAGAAGCCGAAGGCATTATTAAGGACCTTGGCCATGGAGCCGGGATGGTTCGCGCGGTTAAGGGCGTCAGCCTTTCTCTGGTTCCTGGCGAGTTGACGTTGCTGATGGGGCCTTCAGGCAGCGGAAAGACGACGCTCTTGTCGATCTTGGGCTGCATTCTGACGCCAACGGCGGGATCGCTTAAGATTGCCGGCGTTGCGACGGACCGGCTATCGCCTGAAGCGCTGGCTAATCTGCGTCGCGAGCACATGGGCTTCGTATTCCAATCCTACAATCTATTTCCAACGCTCACGGCACTTGAAAACGTGCGCATCGCGCTTGACGTTCGTGGCCAAAAAGGATTTGCAGCAGCGAACCGCTCCGAGGAGGTGCTCAGAGATGTCGGTCTTGGTTATCGGCTAAAGAGCTATCCCGGGAACTTGAGTGGTGGTGAGCAGCAACGTGTCGCAGTGGCGCGCGCTATTGCGAGCGCGCCTTCAATCGTACTGGCCGACGAGCCGACGGCGTCGCTTGATGCGGAGAACGGCCACGCCGTCATGGCGTTGTTAGCAAGAATCGCGAAAGAGCAAGGCCGTAGCGTCCTAGCGGTCACGCACGATCCCCGAACGCTGAGTTATGCCGATCGGGTCGTGCGGATTGAGGACGGGCGGATCGTCGGCGAGGAGCGCCGGCCCGAGGGCTTGGATGCCCCCGAAATTACGGATCTCACAAAGAGACGGAAGGCGCATGGTTAAGGTCAACTCCACTGCTGTTACTCTTGGTATTGCCGGCATCTTGGCGATCGCCATTGGCGTCTACGTCAATAATGGCTCATGGGGCCCGCTTATTACTGATGAGAAAACGCAATCCAAATCAGAAAAGGCCTCGGAGTCCGCCGCAGAAAAGTCGGCGCGACAGCCAACATGGGCCGCTTCAGCTACGGGGCGGGTAGAGCCGCAAAGTGGTGAGGTGCGGATTACTGCCGAAGTCCCTGGAAAAATTGAAGTGATCGGTGTGGATGTAAACGATCGCGTTAAGGAAGATGATCTTCTCATCCGTATCAACGACGAGGATGCCCTCACGAAAGTTGCTGCCGCGTCGGCCGAGGCCGATGTGCGCGTGCGCGAGCGCAATGAAGAGGACGTCAAGGGGCTCGCTCAAGACCGTCGCAAGGCAGAGGATGCAGTCGCCTCGGCAGAGCGCGCTGTGTTTGGCGCTCGCCAGGCTTTCGACGATAGGTTGGCGGAGCTGCGCGCTGGCACTGGCTCGCAAGAGGCGGTGGACGAGGCACGATCCGGACTAAAGGCTGCCCAAAAGAAGCTGAGCGAGAAGCGCGTCGATCTGGCGAACGTGAGTGCAAAGACCGGAATGCCCCTGGCAACGCGCCTGGAATCAGGTCTCGCAATTGCTCGTGCTGAGCTGTCGGCTGCTGAGCTTGCCGTGGAGCGCACGCGTGTTCGCTCGCCCTTCGATGGCACGGTTCTCAATTTGATCGCTAAGGAAGGAGAGATTGCTGTTCCTTCTCCAGGCAACACGCTGCTTGTGTTTGGCGATCTTGCAAGGATGAAGGTGCGCGCGGAAGTAGAAGAGCGTGATGCTGCGAAGATACGAGTTGGTCAGCGAGTTGTGGTTCGCGCAGATGCGTTTCCCGACCAGGATTTTACGGGGAGAGTGAGCTCGGTAGCGCAATCGCTCTCAACACCTCGCATTGCCACGCGTGGTCCTCGGCGCCCCAATGATGTTGAGGTGCTTGAGGCCGTCATCGATCTCGATGGCCTACCGCCCTTACTAACTGGCATGCGCGTAGACGTGTTCTTTAAGCACGAGGCAACCGCAGCCACTGCCGCTAAGGTGAAATGACTGGCGTGCACTTTTCAACGCGGAATAAATTCAATTTCGGGCGGCCGCTTTGGTCGCCCGAATTGCGTTTGATCGCTATTCCGCGGCGATTGCTGGAGGTGTTGGGCGTGGCTGCATCGGGCCGGTCTTCTTTGTGGCGCTCCCGGTCACCACCGCTTCCGTGGGAGGCGCATCAGGCTCGTCGGTCGGTCCGATGAAACGCCCGAAGACGCGCCAGGCGACGTTGCCGACGTCATCCATAACTGTGAAGAACGACGGCACAAAGATGAGCGACAGAACGGTTGATACGAGCAGCCCGCCGATCACCGCGATCGCCATTGGTGATCGAAACTCGCCGCCGTCACCAAACGCGAGTGCGCTGGGCAACATGCCTGCGACCATGGCAAGCGTTGTCATGATGATGGGCCGCGCACGTTTTCGTCCGGCATCGATCACCGCCTCGATGCGATCGACGCCCTTGGCCACGGCCTCGATTGCGAAATCGACAAGCATGATCGCATTCTTGGTGACGATACCCATGAGCATCAAAAGTCCAATGTAGACAGGCATGCTGATGGGGTTGTTGGTCAGCAATAGTGCGAGCACTACGCCCCCGAACGACAATGGCAATGATAATAGAATGGTCACCGGTTGGGTTACGCTGCCGAATAGCAAGATAAGCACACCGAACACGAGCATAAGCCCTGTTATCATCGCCATCGTGAAGCCATCGGCGACTTCATCTTGGATCTCTGCGTCACCCGCAGGCTGCAGGCGCACCCCCTGCGGGAGCTTCTGCTCTTCGAACACCTCTACAAATTTCTCGCGCGCGCTGCTGAGTGCATAACGGGACTCTAAATCGACGCCGATCACGGCCCGACGCTCGCGGTCATACCGGTGGATTGAGCTGGGTCCGCGTCCGAAGCTAATATCAGCAACAGCTGCAAGCGGGATGGCTTTGCCGTTGGCGCCAGTCACGCGCAGGTTTTTCAGACGTTGCAGATCAGCCCGCGCGTCCTCGTCTATTTGAACACGAATGGGCACCAGACGATCGCCGGCGTTGAATTTCGCTAAGTTGGCGTCAATGTCACCAATCGTTGCTACCCGAATGGTTTCAGCGATTTTGTTGGGAGAGACCCCAAGGCGCGCAGCCGCGTCGAACCTTGGTACGACTCGCAGCTCGGGGCGGCTGATGGACGCGTCAGCTGCAACGTTGTTGAAGCCAGGGATTTGACGCAGCGCCCCCTCAAGCTTGCCAGTCGCCTCGTCGAGCTTGTTCCCGTCCTGCGATAGGATAGAGAACGACAGCTGGCGCTCGCCGCGCTCATTGACGTAC
>JAUVPN010000131.1 GCA_030598645.1 Hyphomicrobium sp.
TCGATCAAAGCGGATTAGCCGGATTAACTCAATCAGACCGGACCCGCTCCAGGGGAGCAAGCGCACTGCGCTATAGGAGAAAATAGACGGCAAGGGCAGTGATAGCCGTAGCAAAGATTGCGTTCATGACAATCAAGCCCGGACGAACGCTTGCCTCTTCCTCGTTAGTGCTCTCAAAGCGCCAGGTCATGGCCAATGATGCTCCTACGAAATTCGACTGAGTAACCGTCGCGTCGGCAGATCGTTGCAGCTCAGTGCGCAATCGAATGTTGTTCTCGCACTTGGCATATGCCCTGTTCGTCTGCGAGCCCTTCAAGTGTGGCCAGGTCTTTGAGACGGAGGCCTCGTGATGGACACGATCCGATCAGCCCACGCCTTTCAAACTCCACAAGCATACGGGCCAAAACATCGAGACTGAGCTTCAGCTGGTCTGCAACTATCCCGCATTGCCATGAGGCGTCGATGACGTTCGCATCTCGACCTTCGCGCTTGTTAATCTGGGACAAGGCGACCAAAAAAGCTGCCACGCGTTTAACAGGATTGCGGCGGCCAGATTCGACCAAAGAATTTCTGCGCAGCTCAAGTTCCCTTTCAAGAGCCTGGTTGAGCTCTGCCTCTGCTTTGGGATTTCCTGCGACAAGTGACTCCATAGATGCTTTGGGCAAGCACGTGACCTGTACCTCAACCATTGCTCGCGCCGTGCAGGCATGGTGCTCAAGGAAGCCCAGGCCCACAAGGTCGCCGGGATGCGCAAATCTGGCCATCGCACGATGCCCATTCAATCGCGGCTCATAGACGCAAATGGCACCGGACTCCAATCTGTAAATGTGGGTTCTGGGATCGCCCTCACGGAAAAGATCTTCACCTGTCGCCAGGGTACGAACCTGAATTTCCAAAGACGTGTCGCCAGGACAAGAGGGAGGCAGGATAGCGGAACTCTGGCCGAACTCGGGCTGAACGCGGGAGCTGCTCGAATTTGCGCAAGCGAGCGCCGTAGCTTCGGTTACGGTAACGGGGGTACTCTGCACTCGTCTTTTCCCTCACTCACAATCAGTGTTGCCGGGTCTTCGTTGCTAGTTAGATGATGTCGATCTCAGCTGGGAAGCAGCTCGTGCCCTCGAGGCCTGCCTCGTGCTCATGATCGTGCGGCTCGTTCCCTGAGCAAGACGAGAGTGCGGAACTGCCAATGCATGCGGTTCGGGTAAGTTGCTGCTGCCATCAAAGCAACTGATTTTTTCTGATGTAGGTGATCAGTTCTTCTTATGCTTATGAACGCGTGGATAGTAGTTTGCCCTTTAGGACAGTGGCTTGCGAACGCTGCCGGGCCATTTCGGGGCTTAGGATCAATTTCCATGACAACATTCGTAACAATCGTTCGACAGACGCACGCCAACACTTTGTAATTTGATGGACACGAATGGGCTGGGGTGCTCACGCCAAGCGAGGCCGGTACCCTTCCAAGCCCGTGACAAATTTGCGCATGCCCCTTAAACTGACTTCCGCAGACTGATCGCAGGTCCTTTCGAGGGATGGGTAGGATCTCTGGTCGAGGACCAATTGTTCGCTCACGGGGGGATTGCTGGCCCTCACTCTGCTTCGGCCGACGCGCGGGTTTCTTTACATCAAGTCAAACTTGCCACTCGACTCGCGCGTCGACGCGTTATGCAGGCACCCCTGACGCGCAGGATCAATGTCCACTGCGAGTGCGCCAGGTGATTAAGGATCGCGCCAAGTTCCACACAGGTCGATTGGCGATCCGTAACGGTGCGGCGACCTTAACCTTAGCGCTTCTTCGCTGTTCGCGTTGCAGCCGTCGATATGGCCGAGAGGGTTGCTGCTGCGTCTTCGCCGACCTTCATTGAGAGGCTCAACCAATCATTCCATTGCTCCATCATCCGCGCTGTGTGGTCACGAACGAAATTGACTTGGATGTTTTGGACGTCTGATAGCGTCTTCGCCTTCGTCAGGGCCTCGACTGCGTCGGAGGTGGCGTCAAAGTTCGCAGTCATGTTGTGCAAGAGCTGATCAGCCAGGGCCCTTGTTGCATTGGTCTGAACAGTGGCAGCATCGTTGAGGCTCGAAGAGATCGCATCCCATGAGGTGCGGGTGTTTTTCAGACCTTCCTCGATCATATCCCGGACCTGCTCGGGCACCTGGATCTGGGCACTCTGGATCATGTCGTTTAGCGGCTTTGCCAGCTGCTCGTTCACGTTCCACTCCTTGGACCACGGGTTAGGGGGAAATGCTTAATTACTTTTCACGACCGAGTGGCGCGGGGAGCGGCAAAAGGATCTCCCTCGATTCCCTAGCTCATTAGCGATGCCTAATTGGCGATTCAATAGCTACGCTACGCATAGCAATCTAGCGGATAGCGACTGAAAGAAGCAGACCCCCATTTTGGGGGCTTAAGGATGGACATGCGGGCTATTAGCATGACGGATCCGAAGGAAATCCGGATCAGCTCAGCGTCATGTCAGTTTCAGCACGTTCGCATATCGACCGGTTCAGCTGATGTCCGCTTTGGGTCAGAAGCAGACATTTGGACCTGCGTGACGAATGTCCGCTTTACCCCCGAAAGCGGACATGTGGTTGGCTGTCAGGAATGTCCGCTATGTGCCAAAAGCGGACATCAAGGGCCAGACACCGGGCTGCTCCGGATTCCAACTTAGACACTGGTACGGCCTTACGGGGCAGGCAACGAAGCAGACGCCGCACCGACAGAAGGTCGTCTACCGCATATGGGCACCAGGACAAAACCGCGTTAACCGCAAAGGAATTCAGTTTTTTGCATAGCCTAATTTTTGCATAGCCTAATTCATGTGAAACATTCAAAAAATCCGAAACCTGGTGAAACGAATATGCGTGGCTTGGAGAAAGGCGAAGTAGCGCCGCATTTCATACTTACCGACATAAAAAACGGTCCTTTCGACCTCTTCTCGGATGGCGTTGCCGGGCGGTTTGTTGTGCTCGTCTTCTGCCGATCCGACCCGTTGGCGACCGCAGAACTGGAAAAATTCCTGCATCTTCAGGCTGCGTTTGATGAAATCGGAGCGAGGATCGTCCCAGTTGTTTCAAATAAGGCCGTCCTAGATCGCACGACGTTCGATAACCCATTACCGTTCACAGTTTTGCCGCAGGCGACCGCAGAACTCTTCGAGGCCTACGGCATAGCTTATGAGAATAATATTGAGCCGAGCACAACAACTGTTGTTCTGCGTCCGAATGGTCACGTACTTCGAATCGTCAACGACGGTTCACAAGCCGAGGAGGCTCTAGAGGCGATCGTAGATTGCTGCACGTCGATCTCGGGTTCACCCACTGGACCTCATCCGCCCGTCCTAATCGTCCCGGATGTACTTAGTGCGGCGGATTGCGACCAATTGATTGCCGCTTATGAAGCCAGCAAAGTGCCCTTCATCCAGGTGAACGAAATCAAGGATCAGTTGAGTAATGTGAAAACACGGGTTCCGGACTATGGTCGACAGGACCGCATTGATCTTATGCTGAATGATGGTGAGGTTAAAGATCTCGTTATTCGACGCCTGCAAGCACGTCTTTTGCCGGAAATAGAGAAAGCTTTTCAGTACAAGGTTACATCACTTGAGGGCTTGCGCATCGCCAAATACGAAGGCATGCGAGGAGGCAAGAGCCACGGCCACCGAGACAACTCTGAACCCGAAGTTGCTCACCGCCGATTTGCTGTATCGATTAATCTGAACGCCGATGATTTTCAAGGCGGCGAGCTGCGATTTCCCGAGTTCAGTGACTGTCGATACAAACCTACGTCAGGTGCGGCCATCGTATTCTCGTGCTCTCTTCTGCACGAGGCTCTACAAGTTGAACAAGGGGCGCGTTATGTCCTGCTCGTCTTCCTCTTCGGTGATCGCTAATCGGACCAATCCAGCATCAAGATTGACGGTTCGAGAGCATAGAAAACGTCCGAATTAATCCCGTGGGATGTCCGCCGTGAGCGAGAACAACAAGCATTTGCTGGATACAACTCCAATTCAGGCCAGCACGCCGAAATCGCCGCCCCGGAAGTTCAAAGGCGCGGTCGCGACTCTTGCTGTGCTCGGGCTCTTGATTGGTGGGAGCTTTGCCATACAAAGGCTCGCTGCCAGCCAACGCGATAGCCCTGAGACTGTTTATATTACGGCGCCAATAAGTCGTGGAAGCCTTAATGCGACAGTAACGGCTACTGGAAAACTAAAAGCGGTCGTGCAGGTTAAGGTAGGTTCGCAATTATCCGGACAGATCGTGCAGCTTCATGTTGATTTCAACGATCGAGTAAAGATCGGTCAACCAATTGCCCAGTTGGATGCAAGATCGTACCGTGCGAAAGTTCGCGAGGCGGCGGCTGCCGTGAGACTGGCCGAAGCCAAGGTAGCTTTGAAACAAGCCGCAATCGCAGAAGCGGAGGCAAATCTCAAACGCGCTCAAGCACTGCTTGAAGTTGTTCGGGAGCGCGTTGCGGGTTTCCAAGCGCGTAAGGCCGAGGCCCAACGCGTCGTGCAACGGTCCGAACGACTCCGGCAGAGTCCCGCCTTCTCCCAAGCCACATTCGAAAAGGCGTTGACTGAGATGCAGGCGATGCGAGCCACATGGCGCGCCGAGCAAAACCAGCTCAGCTTTGAGTCAGCCGGCATCTCAGCATCGGAGGCGCTCCTTCTGAGCGCGAGAGCCGAACTCGACGATGCGATGGCCAGCGTTGAACTGCGACAAGCACGGCTGTCGCAGGCGGAGATCGAGCTTTCTCGCACGACGATTGTCTCTCCTATCGATGGACACGTTATCGGGCGCAATGTTGATACAGGACAGACCGTGGCGACGAACCTTGAGGCGCCGACCTTGTTCGAGATCGCTCACGACTTGAGCCACATGGAGGTCCATCTCAGAGTTGACGAGGCGGATATAGGACAGGTCGGGTTAGGGCAGCGCGTCAGCTTCACAGTAGATGCCTATTCTGGGCGTCCCTTTGAGGGGGTTGTTAAGCAGCTCCGCAAGGCGCCAGAGGTCGTCGAGCATGTTGTCACTTATACGGTCGTTGTAAGTGCCAGCAACCTCGACTACCGATTGCTGCCTGGGATGACCGCGAACGCACAGATCTTCACCATGGAACGCCATGACGTGATAAGGGTTCCCGACGCGGCGCTTCGCTTTCGTCCGCACGGTGAAACGAGTATTAGCAGCGCTCAAGCGGACAAAAAGACCGGAACCGGCTTAGTCCAATCACGTGAGGGCGCGCGCGACGCCAAGGTATGGATCGTTGGCCGATCCGGAGACCTAACCGCAGTTTCTGTTCAGGTAGGGACCAGTGACAAGAGAGCCAGGGAACTCGTGTCCGGCCCACTCAAGCCAGGCGACCGTGTAATCGTCGGTATGGTGCCAAACTCAAAGAGGCGAACGATGTTTGGGCTGCGATTTGGCTTCTAACATGTCCAACCCGCTTGTCAGAACGCATTGCCTTTGTCGAGAATATATTATCGGCTGTCGAATTGTCCGCGCAGTGCGCGACGTCTCGTTGGAGATCAGCTCGGGCGAGTTTGTGTCGATCATGGGGCCTTCTGGTTCGGGAAAGTCGACCCTTATCGGCTTGATTGGTCTCCTCGATGAACCAACTTCCGGACAATATTTGCTTGATGGCATAGATGTGAACGCCCTGGGGCCCGATGCGCGATCTGAGGTCCGGAACAGGCATGTGGGTTTCATTTTCCAGAATTTCAGACTGCTACCCCGCAGCACGGCACTGGAAAACGTTGCGCTGCCACTCAGATACGCAGGAGTTGGCGGGCGCGAGAGACGGCGTCGCGCCAAGGCCGCGCTTGAGGCCGTAGGGCTTGCTGATCGCCTCGGCCATTGGCCAGAGCAACTCTCTGGAGGTGAGCAGCAACGCGTGTCCATTGCGAGAGCTCTGGTCAATGATCCAAGCCTTATCCTGGCTGACGAGCCAACTGGTGCTTTAGACCGTCAAAACGGAGCGGAGATCATCGCGAGGTTGAAGCAGCTGCAGTCGGATGGGCGCAGCATTATCATGGTGACACATGATATCGAGATGGCTCGACAAGGGGACCGTATTATCGAGCTACAAGAGGGACGCGTGGTTCGCGAAGGAACCTTGTTCCCGATCACTCAAGCTACCCATCCGCCTTGGTCGTCTGCAAACGCTGTTTCGGAATCGGGTGCAACATGAGCTATTGGCAATGTGTTCTTGTGGCCGCAAGTGCGCTGCGAGCAAACATGTTGCGTAGCGCATTGACGATGCTTGGCATTATCGTCGGAGTGGCTGCCGTTATTGCGATGGTTTCGGTTGGACGGGGGGCGAGCATTCAGGTCGCCGAGCGTATCCAAAGTCTTGGCGCCAATCTCTTGATCGTGGTGCCAGGGTCAATAACCTCGGCTGGCGTTCAACGTGGCGCTGGGAGCCGCCATACGCTAACGCAGTCTGACGCGACTGCTATAGCGAATGATATTCAGCTAGCGCGTTACTCTGCAGCCAAGGTTCACGGTAGGGCTCAAGTCGTGCGGGGGAACCGAAACTGGTCGACAACGGTGTCGGGAGTCACGAAAGTCTATTTCGACGCATTGGATTGGAAAGTTTCATTGGGTGGTGTTTTCTCATTAGAAGATGAGAAAGAGGGCGCAAAGGTAGCTGTTATCGGCAGAACAGTAGCAAGGCGCCTGTTTGGCGATAACAATCCTCTCGGTCATCATATTCGAATTAAGTCCGTCCCATTCGTTGTGATCGGCGTCCTTGAGCCAAAGGGGCAGAACACTAGCGGATCAGACATAGATGACAATGTCTATGTGCCGATCTTGACCGCGAGGCAGCGGCTGTTCGGCGGCCGACACCAAGTCGCTCGAGACGCCCTTGATGCGATTATTATCCGAGTGGCGAGCAACGACATGCTCGAGCATGCGGCGCAAAATGTCCGACAACTACTGCTTCAGAGGCATCGAATTGTTCCGGGTGCACGTCCTGACTTCACTATCGTAGATCTGTTATCCGTGCAGGACACCCACAAGGCCGCCTCGCGTTCAATGGCTCTCTTACTACTCGCAATTGCCTCTGTTTCCCTGATTGTTGGCGGCATCAGCATCATGAACATCATGCTGGTGTCTGTTGTAGAGCGCACTGCTGAGATCGGGCTTCGTCTGGCTCTTGGTGCGCGTCGTCGAGATATTCGCGCGCAATTCCTCATCGAAGCGTTAACGTTGTCAGTAGCGGGGGGTGCGGTCGGCATCGCGGTTGGAGCCGCCGCTGCAATTACGATGGCCGGACTCGGTGGTTGGCCAGTTGTGCTGGGGCCAGAGACCATCGCTGTCGCGATTGGTTTTTCGGCATTCGTCGGCGTCTTTTTCGGGCTTTACCCGGCCCACAAGGCGTCAAGGCTCAGTCCGATGGAAGCACTAAGATACGAGTGATGCAGCAACCTTGCGGAGCCGAGGCATAAAGGCAGCCGTTAAACAAA
>JAUVPN010000020.1 GCA_030598645.1 Hyphomicrobium sp.
AAGTTGCGCACGCCAGTGGCCTTACGGTGAGCGGACACAAGCCCGCGGTACGTATTCTGCGAGAACCCGGCTGCAATGCCCATGGAGATGATACGGCTTGACGAGTTCTTGCCGAGGTGGATCATCTTCGTACCGCTGTCAATTTGCTGGTAGCCGTTGGACACCGCGATCGAATAAAACTCGCCGCGCGAATTGTCGCCGCGCAAGATGCAACTGGGATACTTCCAAGTGATCGCAGAGCCCGTCTCAACTTGTGTCCAGCTGATTTTCGAACTCTTGCCGCGGCAGTCACCCCGCTTGGTGACGAAGTTAAAGATGCCGCCCTTACCGTCCTTGTCGCCCGGATACCAATTCTGCACGGTGGAGTACTTAATCTCCGCATCATCGAGCGCGATTAGCTCGACGACGGCCGCGTGCAGCTGGTTCTCATCGCGCATCGGCGCTGTGCAGCCTTCCAGGTAGGACACGTAGGAACCCTTATCTGCGATGATGAGAGTACGCTCAAACTGGCCGGTCTTCTCTTCATTGATGCGGAAGTAAGTCGACAACTCCATGGGGCAGCGCACGCCCTCCGGCACGTAGACGAAAGAGCCGTCTGAGAACACAGCAGAATTGAGGGCAGCGTAGAAGTTGTCGCCCTGTGGCACGACGGACCCCAGGTATTTCTTCACTAACTCGGGATGCTCGCGGATCGCTTCAGAAATTGAGCAGAAGATCACGCCGGCTTTGGCCAGCTCGTCCTTAAAGGTCGTAACGACGGAAACGCTATCGAACACAGCATCAACAGCCACGCGCGCGCCCTGCACGCCTGCCAACACCTCCTGCTCTTTGAGAGGAATCCCAAGCTTTTCATATGTTGCCAACAGCTCGGGATCGACGTCCTCTAGAGACGTCGGGCCCTCGGTCGATTTCGGCGCCGCGTAGTAGTAGAGATCGTCGAAATTAATCTTGGGATATTTGACGTTGGCCCATGTGGGCTCGATCATACCCTGCCAGCGGCGGAACGACTCCAGGCGCCAGTCGAGCATCCACGCCGGTTCGCCCTTCTTTTCCGAGATGAAGCGCACAATGTCCTCGTTGAGGCCCTTGGGCGCTTTCACCGTGTCGATCTTGGTCTCAAACCCGTACTTGTACTGGTCGACGTCGATCTTTTTAACCTGCTCGATCGTCTCTTGAACTGCTGGCATCAATTACCTTTCCATCCATTCAGGCGGCAAGGGCCGCGCTGTCCGTAATCTTTTCCCAAGCCTTCAGAATAGCGGTGATATGTTCGTCCTTTGTCTCCGTCCCCAAGCTGACGCGGACTGCCGAGCGCGCCATTTCAGGACCAAGGTTCATGGCTTCCAGGACATGACTTGAACCGACTTTTCCGGAAGAGCACGCCGCACCGGCGCTCACCGCGATGCCCTCTAGATCCAGCTTAATGACCAGCGTCTCGGCGAGCTTGCCAGGCAAGGCAACGTATGTCGTATTGGCGAGACGCGGCGCGTCCTTACCGATAATCACCGCTGTCGGCGTTGTCCGTAGCAAGCCCATTTCGAGGCGATCCCGTAACTTCGCCATATGTCTGGCGGCGCCCTGCTCCTTTTCGCCCACCTCGGCTGCTGCTCCGAAGCCGGCGATGCCGGAGATGTTCTCGGTTCCTCCTCGACGGCGGCGCTCCTGTCCGCCACCCTTAATCGACGCCCCCAGGTCAACACCATCGCGAACGACAAGTGCACCGATACCATGCGGTCCGCCAAGCTTGTGCGCTGATAGCGACAGGGCATCGACGCCAAGTGCTGCAAAGTCGACGGGGATTCGCCCAGGTGCCTGCACCGCATCCGTGTGAACGCAGACTCCATGCTCGCGCGCTAATGCCGCCACTTCCGCCACGGGTTGGATCACGCCCGTCTCATTATTCGCCATCATCAGCGTGAGCAGCGTTCGCTGCGAAGCCGCTGCTGAAGCTGCCAAGGCCTCACCAACCCCATCAAGCTTGGCAACGCCATTCCTTGAGATGCTGATATCGATACGCTTCGTGCCTGAAGCCGCAATTGGTGAAGTGACTGAGTCATGCTCAAAGCGCGCAAGCGCAATCGCGTCCCAACCAGCAGACAGGACCCAGTTGTTGGCTTCCGTGGCGCCGCTGACAAAAACGACTTCGCTTGGCTTCGCATTGACGAGGGAAGCTACTTGTTCGCGGGCGGTCTCGATGATCGCGCGCGCCGCGCGGCCCTCTGCATGCACCGACGACGGATTCCCAACCGCATCTAGAGTGGAGAGCATGGCAGCGCGCGCCTCTCGTCGCAACGGCGCGGATGCGTTGTAATCGAGGTATGTCCGCTTCATCGTCATCGTGCCGCCAGTTCTATTCGTAGGTCTGGCTGTGCGGTCAGCTTTGCCTCCGGAATTCCTTCGAGCACTTCTTGAAGCGTTACGCTTGAGAGAAAGGCCGCGATATGCCCGCCGAGCGCATGCCATAGCCCGTGCGTCAAACAACGTTCCTCACCGAGGCACCCGACGTCTCCATCGAGACAACGTGTCATGCGGGTCTCTTCGTCCACCGCCTGCATAATCTCCGAAATGCGGATTGTGTCGGCCGGCCGTCCTAGCACGTAGCCACCAGTGCGCCCGCGCTCACTTTCGACGAGGCCGGCGCGGCGCAGCCGCAAAAAAATCTGCTCTAGATAGGAGAGAGATAGGTTCTGGCGATCCGAAATTGCGGACAGTGGGATGGCTGCCCCCTCGCCATTTTTGGCAAGGTCGGCCATCGCCATCACGGCGTACCTACCCTTGGTATTCAACTCCAAGACGCGACCTCTGCTAACGGTATTCAATGCGCGCGCAAACCGCCCTTACTGCGCGGTGCGTCGCTTCTACTTGCATTCGGCACCAGAGGCTGTGCTAAGAAGCGCGACCGTCGGGAATGCCGAACCCGCCGGAATCTGACCACTCTTTCGAATGATTCTAAGTTTCTTTCTGGAATATGAAAATTCCGAGCCCTGAAGTCAAGGTTTCCACGGCGCCGAATTCGATCGCTTCGCGCCCTGGGGCGACCCGCCAACCCAAACAAGATCTGGAAAAGCACGATGCCCGAACTGATCATTAATGGGCCTGCAGGCCGCATCGAGGCCCGTTATCATCATGAGTCTGCGAGCGATAGCCCGATAGCACTGATCCTTCATCCCCACCCGCAGTTCGGTGGGACTATGAACAATCAAGTGGTTTACACACTTTATCACACCTTCGTTGAACGCGGCTTTTCGGTGCTGCGGTTCAACTTCCGCGGTGTTGGGCGTAGCCAGGGGATCTGGGATGGCGGGCCCGGCGAGCTATCGGACGCAGCCTCAGCGCTCGACTGGCTTCAGATCGTCAAACCGGATTCCAATAATTGTTGGATCGCTGGTGTCTCGTTTGGCACCTGGATCGCTATGCAGCTCTTAATGCGCCGGCCCGAGGTGGAGGGCTTCATTTGCGTGGCACCACCGTCGAATCTCTACGACTTTTCGTTCCTGGCGCCCTGTCCATCTTCGGGGCTCATGATCAATGGCGAAAAGGACCGCGTCGTGCCAACCAACTCGGTCGCCGACCTCACCCAGCGTCTCAAGACGCAGCGAGGCATAAAGATAACACATCAGATCATTCCCGGTGCCAATCACTTCTTCGAAGACAGAATCGACGAGCTCAAGAAGGCGGTCGGTGAATACATCGACGCGCGTGTGGAGCAGGCGGAGCAAGACCGCGCTCAGGAAAAAGAACGCGAGCGCGAGCGTGATCGCGAACGCCAACGCCAACGCGAAGTCGAACAGCAGGAGGAGCAGGGCGGCTAGAAAGCTCTGCCGCAAGTATTCATGCAAAGGGCTGCAAGTGTCTAAGGTTGTTGCCCTTTGGGGCGCCAGCATCTTGTTATTCCTTATCGCAGCTACTGCTGCCGCGGCTTGGTACATGCTTGCCCTACCGGGCAAGAGTTACACCGGCCGTCTCGTGCCTGCCACGTTTGACGAGCGCTCACTTGCCCAGCGCCTCAAGCGCCATGTCGTCGCCATCGCAAGCAAGCCGCATAACGTTGTGCACTATGCGGAACTCGAGCGCGCTGCCGCTTACATTGAGGCTGAACTCACAAGACTAGGCTATGCGCCACAGAACCAGATATTCGACACGGAAGGAAAACCCGTACGTAACATCGAAGTTGTCATTCCAGCCACAAAAAGCGGCGCAAATTCTAGCCTCGTCATCGGCGCGCACTACGACTCAGACGGGGATGCACCTGGCGCCAACGATAACGGCACCGGCACCGCCGCCCTAATCGAGCTTGCAAGATTGCTCAAGGACGTGACCCCAAAAAACAAGAGCCTGCGCCTAGTGTTGTTCGTCAACGAGGAGTCGCCCTACTATCGCACCGACCAGATGGGAAGTTTGCGGTATGCGCGATATTTGAAGGAGCGAAACGAACACGTGGCCGGCATGATCTCGCTAGAAACGATCGGTTTTTTTTCCGATGCACCCGGCAGTCAAAAGTACCCCCCTCCGTTTGGTCTCTTCTTCCCCCCGACCGCCAACTTTATCTCGTTTGTTGCCATGCCGGGATCACGCGGTTTCCTGCATCAGGTCGTTGCCGCCTTTCGCCGTAACACAAAATTTCCAACCGTCGGCGGCACCGCGCCTGACCAGTTCGAGGGCATCGGCTGGTCGGACCACTGGTCGTTTTGGCACCTCGGGTACCCGGCGGTCATGGTCACTGATACCGCCCTTTACCGCTACCCATATTATCATACGCCGGAAGACACGCCCGAAAAGGTCGACTATAACAAACTCGCTCGCATCACATTCGGCTTGGAGAAAACGATCCGCCAGCTGCTGCAGTAGCATTGTGGAATTCAGTGCGGTGCCTTAGCAAATACACCACTTGTCGATGGTTCGGAAACCCCAGTCGTCTCCGGATAAGTGATCGGCAAGCCCAAGCTTGAGCGCACGGCGAGATAAGCCCATGCCTCCGCTTCGATAAAATCTCCATTGAGACCTACCGCCTCCACCGGCACGAGCGCGTTCTGCACGCCGGCTGCAATCATAGTCATCAATGTCTTGTTCTTGCGCCCCCCGCCGCACACAATCCAAATTTTCGGCTCTTGAGGCATGTGCGTGCGCGCCTTGGCAATCGAAGCAGCGGTAAAGGCGCAAAGAGTTGCCGCCCCATCCTCCAGTGACAGCCCAGCTACTGGTTCGGCTGAGAATGCGTTGCGATCGAGTGACTTGGGCGGTGGCACGCGGAAATAACGATCACTCAGCAACTCTTGCAAGGCTGCTTGGTTCACACGCCCCCTTGCAGCAACCGCTCCTCCTGCATCCTGTGCCCTACCAGTGTGTTTAAGCATCCAGTCGTCTACCAACGCATTGCCAGGCCCGGTATCAAAGGCCAGGAGACGTACGCCAACCCAAGTAACGTTTGCGACTCCCCCGATGTTGAGGAACGCAGCAGGTAGGTCCTTGCGTTGAATTGCGAGGGCCCTGTGATAAACTGGCGTTAAGGGTGCGCCTTGTCCACCGCGGGCAAGGTCGGCAGCCCGCAAGTCGTAGACTACATTGGTCCCGGTATACTCGGCTAAGAGGTGCCCATCGCCGAGTTGGACTGTAAGACCGCGCCCTGAATCGTGCAGTACGGTCTGGCCATGATAGCCAATCAATTCGATCTCTGACTTGGCGATCCCATTACTTCGCAGAAAGCGCTCAACGGCTTGCACATTCAGGATGGTTAGCTCGCGCTCTACTTCGCTTAGGCTTCCCGGACGAGCCCTGCGATCGTTTATTTCACGCGCCTCGGCAAGTGCTGAACGCAGCTTCACCCTGACCTCTGCGGGATAAGGATAGGATGCCGCTGGGCCATGCCGAAGCTCAGCTTGCCCGTCGGTATCAAGCAAGGCCACGTCGATCCCATCCATTGACGTCCCGCTCATCAGGCCGATTGCGCGCACCAGCTTGCCCATTCATCCCTTCCTGTGCATGTTCCCCGCCACTAAGCCTTCAAAGGCAAAGGCGATACGTCATAGCGATATCATGACCAATCTCAAATCTAACTTTCTGAAAATTCTCACCGAGCGCGGCTTTGTCCACCAGTGCTCTGATGAACCCGAACTCGATGCCCTCGCGGAAAAGGGCAAGGTCGTGGCGTATGTCGGCTACGACTGCACTGCCCCCTCGCTGCACGTCGGTAGTCTCATATCCATCATGATGTTGCATTGGCTACAAAAGACCGGCGGAAAGCCGATCGTGCTCATGGGCGGCGGCACAACACGCGTTGGGGACCCTTCGGGCAAAGACGCGACTCGCCAGATGCTCACCGCGGAGCAAATCGACTCCAACAAGGAGAGCATGCGCCAAGCATTCTCCAAATTCCTCAAGTTCGGCACCGGCGAGAGCGACGCCCTCATGAGCGACAATGCGGAGTGGCTTGAGCAGCTCAACTACATCGCGTTCTTGCGCGATGTCGGCTGCCACTTCTCCGTCAACCGTATGTTGACCATGGACTCAGCCAAGCTGCGCCTCGATCGCGAGCAAGAGCTGTCATTTATAGAATTCAATTACATGCTGTTGCAGTCGTACGACTTCGTGGAGCTTGCACGGCGTAGCGGGTGCAATCTGCAGATGGGCGGTTCGGACCAGTGGGGAAACATCGTCAACGGCATCGACCTCGGCCGGCGCATGGGCACAAATCAGCTCTACGGGTTGACCTGTCCACTGCTGACGACCGCCTCTGGCGCAAAGATGGGAAAGACGGCGTCAGGCGCAGTCTGGTTAAACGAAGCGCAGCTCTCCGCTTATGACTACTGGCAGTATTGGCGCAACACCGAAGACGCAGACGTGGAGCGCTTCCTCAAGCTCTTCACCACGCTGCCCCTCAAAGAGATCGAAAAACTTAGTGCCCTGGCAGGAGCTGAGATCAACGAAGCAAAGAAAGTTCTGGCTACTGAAGCGACCGCGCTGCTGCATGGCCGCGAGAAGGCCGAAGCTGCTTCAGAAACCGCACGCACGACATTCGAACAAGGCGCTCTTGCGCAAACGCTGCCAACCATTGAGATCAAGCGTACAGATCTCGAGAACGGCATCGGCATCCTCGCCGCAAATGTTCACGCGAAATTCGTGACATCGACCAGTGAAGCCCGTCGCAAGATCAAGGCCCGCGGCATTCGTGTAAACGACACAGTCGTGACCGACGAAAAAGCGCAGCTAACCACCGATGATCTCGTCGAAGGCGACGTTATCAAACTCTCACTTGGCAAGAAAAAACACGTGCTCTTAAAGCCAGTGTGAGGGTCCTTTGCCGGCATGCTAGTTTTTTCGTTGACTGTCAAACGTCCGCGATGACCACCCATGGGTCGTGATGGATCCGGTCGAGGTATCGGCACCTGGGGCAGGCATTCTCGAGGTGCGGGCTTTGTTTTTCGTTGAAGAAGCAGACCCATCATACGTGCGCGGCTGCACCTTGGGGTTCGGGTTGGTCATCTGGAAGATCTCGCGGAAAATACCAGGCGCTACCATCGAGAATGGATTGACGATCACCTGCGGACTCTCCATCCGCCCTTGAATTGCAAATGTAATTCCCAACACACCATCACATTTTGGTCCTGTTAGGATCGGTCCAAAAATCGGTATGTCACAGAACGCGCTGTTCAGCCCCTGAAGCGGCACGTAGGTCCCACCAAGATTTACCCGGTGCGTCTTAAAATCCACTTTGCCGCGGAATGAAGCGCCAAGTATCGGCCCGCGAACATAGGACTCTTCCATTACGAATTGTCCGAATCCTACAGAGAATGGTACTCGCATGCGATCGAACTCAAACACCTCGCGCACGACCTTGCGCTTCGGCGGCCGGTTGCTTCCGATTGCAGGGCGACCGTCATTGAGACCGCTAAAGACCTCCGAGACGACGGGGTCGCCGAGGATACTAAATTTGTCGACCCAAAGAATTCCTGTCTTCTCCGCCGGCCCCTTTCCATCGAGGTTAACCTCAAGCCTTACTTGGCCGCCCTTCACGTTGGGATAAAAGTCGATGAGCCGGAAGGCCTGGCCCGCGTCAGTGGAATCAGCAAGCAATTTGCGCGGCTGACCGGGCTTCTGCTCCAGCACAGTGACAAGGGGCGCGCCGCCATCGAGCGTTCCGCGGCCGTTTAGCATGGTGAGTTTCTCGCCCCGCTTGGAGAGGATGAGCTTGACGTTTCGCAAGTTCACCTCGGAGAAACCAATCACCGTTCCAACTTCGATCTCCAAATCAACGCCCTCACGGGGTTTTCTCGGTTTGGGACGGCTCTCGGAGATCTGTCCCAGAGAGAACAGAGAGCGGAAAAAATCACGTCCATCGAAGGTAGGGCCGCGAGCTTTTATTTTCCATACGTCATTGGATCCCAGCGCACCTTGCAACTCCAAACGCGTCACAACGTCGAGCGAAAAATCTGGGAAGTAGAACTCACGCAACCGATTATCCGCATCGATCGCCAGCCACCCCTCAATGGCCACGTCATCACCGGCGACCTTGAAATTTTGCAGTTCAATCTTGTGGGTGCGCCCTTGCGCAATTTCGCATTGCAATATTGCCTTGCGGCCCGGAGGCTTTCGCCATGCGACATTCTCCAGAACAAGGTCTGCATTTGTCAGATCCGCGCGCAGCTTGATTTCAGGCTCGTCAATTCGACCTATCGTAATCGTGACCTCGACCGGTATCTCACCTTGCACAATATGATTGATATCTAGGCCGAGTTGGTTGCGATCCGATTTGTCGAGCGTAGCTGTCAACCTTAGTGGGGGTTGCTTATCAAGCGCTGCATCGAATATGCGATGCCACCCGACCTTGGTCCGCACACCATTGAAAAGCATCTCGCCTTTGACGTCGATCGCCTTCTCCGTGAGATCAATGTCGAAGTCTGCATCACGAAGCTCGTAGGGGCCGATAATTCCTCTTGCGCGCCCATCGCTAACGCGCAATCGGCCGGCGACCTTGATTTCGCTCATCTGCAGATCGGATAATAGCGGCAAAGTGATTTTGTAGTCTCCCTCAACCTTTCCCTCTATGCCTTCGGTAGGCACGCCTGCCTCTTGTAGGATTCTCAACGGCGACCTCTCCAGTACTTCCAAAACCGCGTCGAGCGGCGCCTCCGAATCGAAAAAAATGTCGGCCATTGGCGTTTCGCCAAAGATGTCGATAACCCTTAAGCGCCCTGCCTTCAGGGGCACGCGCCGATCCAGCCCAAGCACAATTGCGGACTTGGGAATGTTGACTTCCAAACTATCGTTGTCCAATCGGACCGTTGCACGCGGCGCCTCCAGAGGAGGCGTGTCTTTGACCACTTGGAACTGCAAATCGGCTGCGCCCAGCTCCATTGAAAGACGATGATGTACGGGCTTCGCGGCGACTTTTTCCGGACTCAAATGCGCACCACTCACAAAGCGGAAAGAACCACCAAGCATTTGGCCATGTGTTACGCGCTCGCCCACCCACTCACGCGCGCCCGGCGCGATCGCCTTTGGCCACAACGCCTTGAGCACATTGATCGGCATCGGACTCAGGGTGCCTTCTATCTTCGTGCTGGCCGGGTCGACACCGGCTACGAAGTCGCCTGAAAGCGCAACCTCGGCCCCACCCGCCTTTAGACTGAATGCCCCAAGCTGGACCTCACCGCGACGCGGCAGTATGCGCCCCTTCGCCTCCAACTGATCGAGCTGCACCGGCAGCACACCAAACTCGTCAGCGGCCAGTACACCCTCAATCGCCTTCAGCTCGTAACGCCAAGCCGAATGCGCATTGCCACGCTCCTCATTCTCCAACGTCCCCGCAAGCGTGACTCTGCTGCCGCGCCAGCGCAGCGTTGATTGCGACAGTTCCGCCCGCTGCGCCTCGCCGTCATAAGCGACATTGATCAGGCCGCCGTCGACCTCCAGCGGCGCGTCTGCGAGCGCAGGCAGACGCAAATTGCCACGACCAACCTGCAGACCAAGTGCACCTGTGAGAATATCGCCTTGAGCGGAAAGCTCGAGCGTCGCGTTACCGGCAACAGGCATGTCGAAAGACTGGAGAAGACTCAACTGCGGAACTGCAGCCGCTAAACTGCGGGGCACTAGTCCACGGATCGACGTCCTCAACGTTAGCGTTTTTGAGTTTGCAGTCTCATCTGTCTCAAAATTGAGGTGCCAAGGCGCTCCTTGTGCACCCTGCGCGCCAATCGTCGCATGCCCTGCGATGATACTTCGCATCGTAGCATGCATAAAGCCGACGGAGACAGATGGCACCTGCCATTGAGTCGTTCGCCCTGCGTAATCCAGGATAACAGTCGCGTTCCGCAGGCCCACCTCTCTCAAATAAGAGCTGGCATCGAGCCGCTGGCGCGCGCGTGCCGACATATCGGTGACAACGCGGGCAAGATCGATCCGCTTCAGTGAAGCGGCCGCGGGGGCCGGGGCGGCTCTGACTACTGCTTGCGCGGGAGCTTCGTCGCGCTCCTTAGCCATATTAGCGTCTAAGGCAACGTCCAAGGGCTTCGAGAAACTCATCGACAGGCCACGCTCATCTGAATAGAAAAGGAAGAGGCGCGGCTCGATTAGCTCTACTCGTGACGGCACAACCCGTGCTGACCATAGTGCCGCCGTGCTGAGTTCTACGGCCGCAAGCGGCGCTGACACAACAACTTTGCCGTCCGTCTCGCGAATGCGAAGATTGCGCAGCCGAAACTCGAGTCCACCCCTTCCCGATAGGCTCACGACGGCATCATCAATATCGACAGTGTTGCCGTTAAGCTCGGCCGCAATGCCACGCTCAATTGGCGCAACCATGAAATTCAGTGAGATCGGACCGTGTCGTAGCCGCACATATCCAAGACCGAGAACCAGCACCACCAACATGATCAAAGGCGCGAGTATGAATAGGGATCTACCCAGGCCATGCAGAATATGATCGCACGTTGAAGCGACAGCCGCGAGCCGCCGCCGAGTTACCGAATCTGGCTCTCCCATTGGCGCGTGCGCGTGATCTGGTTCACTGTTACGTCTTGCCGTCTTATGCAAGCCAGCGCCCCTTACGGCTTCCCAAGAATTCAACCAGACGCAAATCTATATTGCTGCCGATGCATTGCAGCCTTCCCCACCGGACGCTGTCCCGACGTCGACGGGCGTCGAGGAACACTCCTGCGGCTCTAACTCGATACTTCTGCGCAGCACCGAATGCCCTCACCCTGACCCGGCCTCAACAACGACAGAAAGGTGCCGCGCGTGGCCCCATGCCACCTTTGCGCCGCCCCAGACATGATGCCAACGGTATGGCATACGTAGTGGGTCACGTGCAGGGGCAAAAGCGACAAAAGAAAGGCACAATAGTGATGATCGAGGATGGTATGAACGCGCCTGATTTCGAACTCCCGGATGCGGACACAGAGCACGTGCGGCTCTCGCAGCTCAGGGGCCGGCCGGTCGTCATCTATTTTTACCCCAAGGACGATACTTCGGGTTGTACGGCCGAAGCTAAAAGTTTCTCGTGCCATGCCGAGGCGTTCAAAGAAGCTGGTGCCCAAGTCATAGGTATTTCGCCCGACAGCCCGACAAGCCATCACAAATTCGCCGCCAAATACGACCTAAATGTCCGCCTTCTCGCCGACGAGGAGAAAGCGGCGGCCCAGGCCTATGGAGTCTGGGTCGAAAAAAACATGTACGGACGAAAGTACATGGGGGTCGAACGCTCAACCTTCCTGGTGGACGCCGCAGGTAAGATCGTACGGAGCTGGCGCAAAGTGAAAGTGACAGGGCACGCAGAGGAGGTACTCGCAGCGGTTCAGGGCTTGACGTCGTAGCGCAACAAGTAGAGGGGCCTGCCGCCTAGATGGGCGAGAAAACCGCTAAACATTTGTCCCTGCGCGCCGAGACAGCGCGAGCCTCGTGCCGCACTGAATGGAGTCTCTAATGCGAACCGTGACCAAGCTTAGAAAACATGCTAGGGGATCGGTAGGGGAGAGGCATTCGGTGGCTTCAGTCGTAGGGTGTTGGCGTCACAAAAAACCCAAAGCACTTGGTTTTTTTGCGTCATAGAGGAGGTGGATTCTGATGTTGCCGAATTTCAAGAAATCCGAGACACAATTGCCGAAGCCCGCTTCGGGAAGCATGGCATCCGGATCGACCGCCCAAGGTGTTGGCACACGGCCGATGGGCGTAGTGCGCGGTTCTGATCGAAACGCCCCCTCCGTCATTGGGCCGGATCTGACGATCAACGGCAACCTGGTCTCCAAAGGTGAAGTTCAGATCGACGGCGAAGTGCAAGGGGATATCCACGGAACTTATGTCGTGATCGGCGAAAAGGCCCGTATTACTGGCGGTATAATCGCCGAGGAAGTGATTGTGCGAGGCCACGTAATGGGCTCACTACGTGGCAAGCGCGTTATGCTGCAGTCATCAAGCCATGTGGAGGGCGATGTCTTTCACCAGACGCTCGCAATTGAGCAGGGTGCGTTCTTTGAAGGAAAATCTCGTCGTTCTGAGGACCCAATTGCGGGGGTGCAGAAAGCAGAATTTCCGGCAGTCGGCACAGCTCCTTATAACGAAGACCAAGATACCTCCGCTTAAACGTAAGGGGCCCGAGGCTGCCGCAAAGTGAGCGCCCGTGCTGCCAAGTCCTCTGCCAAATTTGACGAGTGCTTGGTCAAGGTGTTTGCCAGGCACTGATCGCGATCCTATGTCCGCCTAACGCCGCAAACGTGCTCTCACGGCAGGTTAGCACCAGCACCTGATGGCTATTGGCTGCGCGCTTGAGCGCCGTAAACATGCGCTCGATGCGTTGATCATCCGAGTAGACGAGCGCGTCGTCGAGTATCAGAGGAGCCGGTGAAGCGGTTTCCGCCAACAGGCCTCCGAACCCAAGACGAACGAGTACGGCGAGTTGTTCCTGCGTACCTTTGCTCAAATTGCCAAGCGCCTCAGAATCATCGCCCCGCTGCAGCTCCTTCGGTGCAAGACCATCGCCGAAACCGAGCAGCGCCTCAGGAAATACAATGCTTATATAGGGGGTGAGCCTGTCTAGAACGGGTTTGGAAAAGCGCTCACGCGTCTCGCTCACTGCCACAGCACATTCACGATCGAGGAGTTGCAGGGCCTGGACCTGATCGGCCATGTTTTGCGTGCGCGTTTCGACGGAAGCGAGCTTTTCCTCCAGTTCAGCTAGGCACGCGCTAACGTCACCATCGCGGTCCGCTTTCAGTTCGCCTTCAATGCCAGCCTCCTTCCGGCGTATCTCGACCAGGTCGCGCTCAGCGCTTGCTAGCGCGCCTTCTGCACGCTCAGCATCTGCTTTCATTGCGTCAAATCGAGCATCTTCTGGCGCCTTTTCGCGCCAGGCAGCAAGATCACGCACCGCTGCACTGAGATCAGACTCTGCCTCCGCTACCGCTGCCAATAATTTCTCCAACTCACGTTTACGTACGGCCTGGTCGCCAAGGCTCTGAGAGAGCATCTTGATCCGTCTGCCCCGCTCGTGAACCCGCCCACTCAACCCCGCCTCATCTTTCCCGACCTGATCCTGTTCTTGCTCCATTTTTTCCAGCTGCCCCTCCGCATCGCCAAGCTCGTCTGCGAGCTCCCGGCTGCGTAGTTCGAGATCGGCCTGTGCTAAATGGCAAATATCCTTTATTGACGGGGCATCCGAAAAACTCTCAGCATACGCGCGCTCAAGGCATTCCAATCCATTGGGTGCAATCGCCCTAAGTTGCATGCTCGTCTCGGCCAACCTAGCCTCAAGGACGCGGCGCTGGCCGAGGCGCTTTTCGGCTTCGTCTATCGAGTCCGTACCGGCGCGTTTCAAAAGCGCGCGCAATTTTTCTTCATGCAAAGCAAGATTAGATTGGTCCTGCCCCAGACTCTCTAACCGTCCCGGAGCAACGGTCACCACTCCTACGCCGCTGATCTCAAGGTCGATAGGCTGGCAGGGATTCAGAGTCTCGCCGTCTTTGAGGACACGGCCCTCAACGCGGACCTCCGACCTGGCGCCATCTGCATAGACTATCGAGACTCGAGGCGCCGCGGCTGACAGCCTTGCCTTGATTGTCTCTACGCTTGAAATTTCACGCCGCGCAGCGATGACAAGACCTTCCTCGGCACAATTGTTTACAACCTCGCCAGTAAGTGCTTTGTGCTCAGCAGCAAGACCGCGCGCCACCTGCAAATGCTCTTCTGCCTGCTTTGCGCGTTCAACCAAATCTAAGGCCTTGAGGTGCTCCTCGACAGTGTCTAGCGACGCTTTAATTTCATCGCGACTGCGCCGGCACTCAACGACGCGCGCCTGACAATCAGCAGCGCGACGTGTCATCTCAATCATTGCAGGCGCATCCTGCCGCGCCTCATCTTCGAGCTTCGCAAGATCCGTGATGCGGCACTCAAAACTTGTCAGAGCTGCCCTCAAGGCTACGAGTCGTTCCTCATGTGACTGCTGCGCCTGCTTAGAATGCCGGCATTTCTCCCTAGCCTTAAGCGCTTCGTGAAACTCAGCACGCATCGCCCCAGCTGCCGCCACCCGCGCC
>JAUVPN010000262.1 GCA_030598645.1 Hyphomicrobium sp.
ACCCAGGTTCAGGACTTAGCGATTGTAATCTGGCTAATTCGTTTCCAATAGCCTCGCGGCGTTTTCCAGCAAATCCCTTGGCATTAAAAGATCAGTGTCTGAGCGTGACCCACGATGTCCGCTTTCGAGGGTAAAGCGGACATCCGTGACGCTGGCTCAAATGTCTGCGTTTGACCCAAAGCGGACATGCACATCAGAACGGAACTGCTCTGGGTTCGAGATTGGGCGGCTTATCGGAGCCTCTTGCGGCCACTTCTGTCTTCGCCTGCGAGAAGCTCGTCGTGGTAACAGCGAGTAAAGCTTGCGTGAAGATCAATAACATCAGCCCATTGGTTTGAGATGGATCAAAGAGATGAGGCTCACCGTCCGATAGCACCAGCCTGACGCGCCCGTTGCGCGACGGGCCCCATCCTACACAACGTGAATGTATCAGGAGTTCGCATATGACCCGTACACTTTGCTTGGCCGCCGTTCTCGTCGCCGGTCTCGCCCTACCTGCCATCGCCGCCGATACAGACAAGACGGACACCCCCCAGGTGGTCGCGCAGGAGGGACCCGCCACCCAAAAACCCTTCACGATGATAGATGCGCAGAACCTGCTGAGGCAGCGGGGCTATACAAACGTTTCTGAGTTGGTGAAGAATGAAAAGGGCACTTGGATCGGCAGTGCAGTGAAGGACGGCAAGACCGTGCCGGTCGGTGTCGACGTTAAGGGCAACGTTATCGAGCGGCCCGTAATGTGAGGAGCTTGGTGTTGGCCTTGAGGTCACATCGTACCTGCCCGCCGAGATTGACATCACCTAACGTCGATTCAACAAATTGAAACCTGAAGCGGTAGCCGAGACTTGGCTGCCGCTTGTGTCTTGGATCTAGTTTTCTGCCTTTCTCGACATCGCGGTGTCCGCTTTTGGCACTTAGCAGACATCTGAGCCGCCTCCGGGAATGTCAGCTTTCGGGGGTAAAGCGGACATCGCGGGCGCACACTCAAATGTCCGCTTTTGACCCAAAGCGGACATTCCACGAGAGCATGTTCTTGTAGATCGCGGCCTCCTTCATGATCGGGCGTTTGCTCCCGATTTCACCGGGCCTCGTGAAAAATTGACGCCTTACTTCACATCGTGACCTCGATAAGTCGCATACTCGCCAGGCGTCTTACCCGACCAGCGCCGAAAGGCGCGGAGAAAGTGTGTCGCGTTCGCATAGCCGAGGTCATGAGCAATCTCCCGGATCGACAAGTCCGGGGCCGCAAGCAGACGTTCGGCTGCCATATACTTGGCCTGATCGAGCAGCTTTCGGTAGGTGAGACCGTCATGGGCAAGCCAACGCTTCAAAGTGCGGCTGCTAACGCCTGCGATCTCCGCAGCGTTCTCGATATTGAGCGCACCCTCGCTGAGATTCGCGCCAACGACCTGGCGGAGGGATCCGGCGAAATCCCGGGCGGGCTCGTTGCCGCGAAGCATCCGCTCGGCTTGATGGATCGACATCGGACTGCCGTTTTGAACCGGCAACCCGAGCACGGATTTCGTTATGGCTATTACCGTGCACGGCTGCTCGCATTGGATGCTGGCGCTTCCAAACGTTTCCCAGTTCTCGACGTGCTTGGCTTCTGGACAGAGCACTTATATTTCGGCCGGCTTCCAGGTTGGACCGAGCGCTAGCCGCGCCACCTGAACCATCTTCAAAAGTACGTACTGTTCGAGATGTCTTCGCCCGACCTCTGCCCCTGCCGGTTCCCCCCTGCAAAACCAGATCTTATCGTCGCCTTCGACCAGCCAGAGATGGAGATCGGAATTGAGGAAACTGATCAAGCGGCAGAGGGTTTCGGGGGCATCATAGAGGGTAACGGACCGAGCCACGAACCTTCCAACTATCGGAAGGCTTCCTATCGGGGTTTGTCCGCGATCCAAAAACCGTACTGACTTCGCCATTGACCTTGGCTGCCAGATTAATGGTCGTTTCGACACAGTGAACTGGCACCCACTCATCGGGTGCGCCTCGCAACCATTTCGAAATACCGCCCCGCTCCAAGATCCTGTGCGGATTGTAACCAAGGCGTTCAAGCGGATCGACATAGTCCTGAAATTGGCGACGCCGACTCCAAGCTATCGGTCTCATCGGAGCATTGTCTCGCATACCTCAAGACCCCATCAAAAGCGCTCGGTCAATGGCACGCCGGCGCGCTTCCATTGTACCGCTTCATCGGACAGCGACACCGCATCTATTCGTCCGACGGCGATATGGCCCGAAACGATAACTAGAGAGACTAACTGATGTAACCAAAGCTAATTCAAAAGGATCGCATCATATGCTGTCTTAGCTCATTGAGCGCTGGAATGAACCTGACCCACGTCAAAGACGCAGTCTATCGCCGTCGCCAAAACACGATACGCGTGGCCACGAACGACGAGAGTCGCGGAATGGGTCCCGGCTTCAGTCCAAGTGAGAAACTGAACTTCGGAAGACTTATTATGAAATTTCAAACATCAATCGGAGGAGGCCTCGCTGCCGCAGCGTTACTGCTAACAGCTCCAGCAGCAGCGTTAGCGCTGGACGTCAAACAATCGCCGGTGAAGCACAAGAAGACCACCATCAAAAGCGACTACATGAAGTACCCTGCCAACGCGATCGCGATCGGCAAGCTGCGCGCAGTCCTCATGACGATCTGCCCATGTCCCCGCTGCGCCCAACAACAGCACAGGAACTAACGAAAGAAACCGTGCCATTGGTGTCTCCCTCGAGTGTCAGCCGAGGGCGATCAGACTACCCCTCGACAGGCACTGCTGCTGTTCGAACCGGCACGGCAGTACAATGGGTCTCTGAATTCAGAGCATCAAGAATGGACAACGTCGTCGCCCGCATGGTTTATGGCTTGCTAGAAATCTCAGGCGCCGAACAAGAAACTCGCGGCGCAACGTCATTCATTGACATTCCCCGACTTTTTTTTGAGGAGAGAAAGTAAAACCGATTCCCAGGCTGTTTGTCACTAGGCGCATATATACGTCTAGTCGTTCGGTCCTAAGTGCTGCGTTAGAAGACCAGATCGTCCTTGGTGACGACGATTATCGCCTGTTGAACCAACATAACAGATCTTATCGCACCGCCCATGCTCAAGCCGCCCTCGGATCTGTGCGACCTGGCCGGCCAGTCCCGCGTCGCGCACGATGTTCCTCTCTATGCGCCGTGCCCCATTTATCAACGTCGCGCGATCGCGCTGCAGCATCTGTGTCAAGTGACAAAGAGAGCGGCGGCCATACATGCGTAGCGCAAGGAACATCACAACTTGGCGCGCACAATTGGGCTTGCCACATCGCGAGCGTCCCATGAGTTCACCTAATTCGACGCCCATGACATTAGAGGTAATGCGCGCGATCGCCCCGATGTTTGGGCCACTGTTCGGTAGCAATTGGTCCGGCTTCATGGCTTCCTCTCGATGGGGTGACAGCAAGCAGCGAACGTGCTCTGAAGCTTGTTGCACGACGCCGCGAGCGCGGACTGGTGCCTTAAGTACGCAGTATCGTTGGTGCACTCAAGCACATCGGCGATCTTGCCAAGCATGTCCGCGGTCGCTCGCGGTACGATCAGGCCTAGGTGGTCGGCGAGTTCAACGATCATGTCGATCGTGATCTGCGGTGGCAACCGGTCCGTCATCTCACCATAGACCTCGCACGCGCTGAGCAAACATGCCTCAAGGACGCGGTGCCTATCGGCCAGATCCGCAGCGTTGTGGGTCGGCCGCAAATAGATGATCCTACCCATGCCCTCCTCCGTTTCGTTGCTGGGGCCTGCAATCATGTCGACCTTCTCGACGCTAGCGAAGACCGTTGCGCTGCACTTGGTTAGCACCGGCGTGAAGTGGTTCGTTAAACAGATTCTCATGAACGTCATCGGGAGCGAAGCGATGAGGCGGTTGCCATCGATGCGCTCAAGCTGAAGCACCCTGAACCAGCTATTGAACCCGTCGGCGCCGAGCTCGGATTTGAGGTCGTCGCGCACCTGACGACCGCAGCAGATGACCTCCACTG
>JAUVPN010000157.1 GCA_030598645.1 Hyphomicrobium sp.
GGCTTTTCGCGATCGTCGGGACGGCAAGCGAAGCGGCATAAAGGTCGATGAAGGTCTCGCCCGGCTCACCTTGTTCCGGCCGTGCGATGGCTTCTTTATTTCCCAGACGTGCGAATGCGCTATTGATCTGATCGACCGTCAGGTGCATGCGGCGAACTGCACCTTGACCGGTGAGTGTCGGCCAGTCGAGCGTTTCCGCTTTGCCGACGATGACCTCTTTCTTCACGAGCGTGATCTTGGGTTCTTCAGACAGCCCGCCGAGACGGAGAATCTGGGCCGCGCGGCGCGCGGCACTCTTAATGGAATCATCGATAACCATGATGGTTACCGTCGCCCCTGAGACAATGTCGATAGGGGGAGGTGCTCCAGAGCCTTCTACATCGGCTTGAGTGACTTCAAGCGACTTATATGCGGCGATGAAATCAATAATTTTCTGCTCGGGGATGCCAGCAAGGATAATTGGTTCGGCGTGCTCAACCAGCTTGGCGCCCACGATTTTGCCCGTGGTATCAAGCCCAATCACAATCTTTATGGGCTTGCCTGAATAACCAATGGCGCTAACAAAATCGGTGTTTAAAATATGGAAGCCAATAACTTTGTAGCCTTGAAGCACGGGTGCAATAGGCGCTGCAGCGGCGACTTCGCCATACCGATCGGCATGAGGGAAAAACTCTGTGGGGGGTACCTTTGCGAGATACCGCTTCAGTTCGCTTCCAAAAGCGTCCGCCGGCAACAACGCCGGCAGCCATGCGATTAGCAGCATCACAATCGCAATATTTCGCGGGCATTCAACGCTATATGGCATTCCCTCTCCCGAGCCGGCCTGCCAGTGAGGGCGAAGTGATTTGCACCATTGCCCGCCTGATGGGTCATTGACGTGGGTCAACTCAAGGGCTCAAGCGGCGTACAGGGGAGTGCTTGGAGTTGAGGTCTGGCTATTAGAGCCGCCAGGGGTGCTTATGCTTGTGTGCGATTGAAGATACCACCACAACGCGCGAAACCTTAACAAGGGCGACCTTGAGTCTGGCATGCGAAGCTACTTGTGCCTCAACACGCTAAACATCGATTCATTGGTTATCCATTGGGTCCTGTGAACGGACTACACTGGTGCCGGGGCCCAATCACGATCTGAGCACCGTGGTGCAACCGATGTCCACTTTTGGCACTTAGCGGACATGCGGCTGTCAGTCTCAGCGGCTTGTTGGACGGCGAGCGCCAACTGAGGCGACACCAGGCCACGCTGAGGAGCCACAGTCCGGGGGGACTGCGGCACGAGTCCGACGCTCACTGCTCCCGGAGCGGCAGGACGGTCGATGCTATGCTTGTTTCTCCGCCGCGCTTGAAGCGGAAGTCGCACTTCGGGCCGCCTTCGGCGAGCGTGGTACTACGCACGAGCCCCCATCCGAAGGCATCGCTGTACAATTGATCAAGGGCACACACGTAGGGTGCCAGTTCCGGCGCTCCCTGGGACTTGAGGAAGGTCCAGACAGCGCATTCGAGGTAATCGAGGCCAAAGTCGAACTGCTGTGCCTCACCCTCAACGTACTCGTACACGAAGTCCCCACGTTGACGGCGCTTCTGCGACTGTTTGGCCCGGAAACCAAATAACTTCCGAAACAATTTCGAAAACCATAGCCAACGGATAAGTGGTGCAGCGCCCCGAGGAGGCGACGCAATGTTCTTTGCCGTCAAGGCGTACGCAAACTCTCCGACCTCCCGCACAGGCCTTCCATTCTGCGCCAGAGCCCGATGGAACGCGAGAAAGCAGCCTGTCGCAGTGATGAACTTGGCATGTGGCTTGCTGCCATGAAGGTCAGCAAGCTCGGGTATGAGGCGAGCGTACTCTTGACGCGCTTCTGTGATCAATTTGCGTACCAGCGCCGAACCGTACCGAGAGTCTAGGAAACCTTGTGTCGGTGTGACAGCAGTGTCGAAGCCACGCAGGAGCTTCCGTGTGCGTCCCCGATAGTGTTCCGCTCTCATCTCGTCGCCCAACTATCAATTGGGCTGCAAGCCTTCGACCGAGAAGGTCGCAGCTCTCACAGCATGGAAGCAGCCGGGGATGCATGGGGTGTGGCAACTTGCCGGACGTAAATGCCGAAGTGTCGCAATCGAAACGTGGCGATCCGGTCCTATTTTAGTGATCGTCACCTCTCCGGTTCCCTCGCGGAGAATTGCCCTTTCCCCCAGGGCCGCATGGCAGATGATGGGCGCTAGGTCTTTCCCCCGGACCAGCGCCCTTTTCCGTACCAACTGCACAAAGTGAGCTCGCGCACGAGCGTGGCCAAGCTTGACTTCAATCAAGCAACGCCAAACAGCGACATGATAGGTGAAACGAAAAAAGGGACCCGTCCGGAATAGGTGAAAGGGCGCTGTCAACATGGTCGGCTCACAGTCCGTGCAGCAAGATACTGAGACGAGCCCACCACGGCAGATGGTCCGAGTTTGGGATCTTCCGACGCGGCTTTTTCATTGGCTCCTGGTCGCAGCCGTGACGGCTGCGGTGGTGACCGGCTTCATTGCCCCGGAATGGTGGATGGGCCTGCACATTGCGGCTGGCTATGTGATCGTCCTGCTTCTGGTTTTCCGCTTTGTCTGGGGCGTCTTCGGCTCCGAGTACGCGCGCCTCGTCAATCTCGCCGGTTCAACCCGAGACCTGGGCGCTTATGTGCGTGGCCTCACGCTATTGCGACCACCCCACTATGTCGGCCACAACCCGGTGGGCGCATTGATGATCTTCGCCTTCTTTGCTGTGTTCGTTGGCCTCGTCGTAACGGGCCTCATGGTCCAGGGCGGAGAGGAGAAGCAGGGCCCCTTCGCTGGCGTTGCAACCTACGCGCTCGGCCACAGCGCCAAGTTATTCCACGAAGCCCTGGCATTTGCCGCGCTCGCCATGATTTTCATCCACATTTGCGGGGTCGTCGTTGAAAGTCGGCTTCAGAACGTCAATCTCGTTCGTGGCATGATCTTCGGATGGATGCCGGTCCCTAGCGGCTTCGTCATTCCCCCTCAACGGGAGGCACGCCCACTTGCCGCGTTATTGATAATCGGCGCAGTCGCTGTGGGGGTTGGCGGAACACTCCTCTCTCTGGCGCGTTTTCCGGCTCTCGGAGTCCCGGCGATGCCGATCAATGAGACCTATCAAACCGAATGCGGGGCATGCCACTGGTCGTACCATCCGAGCTTGTTGCCGCGCGCCTCGTGGGCGGCGATCATGGAAAGTCTCCCGGACCACTTTGGTGAAGACGCCAGCCTGCCCAAAGAGACGTCAACCGAAATTGCGCGCTATCTCGATGCCTTTTCTGCGGAGTCCTGGGACACCGAAGCCGGAAACCGATTGAGAACCGTATCCGTGGCCGAGCCAGGGCGGATCACGAAATCCCCCTACTGGATTGCCAAGCATCGCGACATCGATCTTGCAACATTCAAGAGTCATTCAGTTAAGAGCCAGGGCAATTGCATCGCTTGCCACAAGGACGGCGATAGCGGTCGGTTCGACGATCAGGCGATTGCCATTCCAAAAGGAGCGAGTCCATGAACTGGGTCCTGAAGACGATGGCGGCGGCAGGATATGTTGGGTTAGAGCTAACGCTTGCCTCAACATCTTCGCTGGCAGATCCCGCTCGCGACGCCATTCTTGCGGCCTTCGCTGCGGAAGCCAAGAACGCTGATTCCGCTTTTGCCGGGTTCTCAGCCGAGCGTGGACAGGCCTTCTGGACGGCGAAACATACCGGTGGCAAGCCCGCCACACCGTCGTGCACCACATGTCATGGCGCCGATCCGACAGCAGCTGGCGAGACACGGGCCGGCAAGCGCATCGAGCCTATGGCCGTGTCGAAGAACCCAAGCCGCTTCACCAAGGTGGAAGAAGTCACAAAGTGGTTTGGTCGCAATTGCAACAGCGTACTGGGGCGCGAGTGCACCGCCATCGAGAAGGGCGATATGATCACGTATCTGTCAGGCAAGTAGGAGGACGATGTCATGAAGCGCCTCATTCTGCTGTCGGCCGCTGGCCTCACCATCGTGGCATCAACAATTCGTGCGGACGAGGGGGTCCGAGTTCCTGTCATTGACCACGCTACTACGGTCAAGGAGTGCGGCGAATGTCATCTGGCCTTCCCGCCCCAGATGCTCCCCGCCCGCTCTTGGGACAAGCTGATGGGCGACCTTGCCAATCATTTCGGGGAGAACGCGAGTCTTGATCAAGCTACACGGGACGACATCGCGGCATATCTCGCCGCGCATGCGGCCGATGCGCCGGCGACAAAAGGGGGCGTCCGTTTCATCAAGGGGCTCGCCGCGGACGCTGTCCCGCTTCGAATCACGGAAACGCCCTACTGGAAACAGGAGCACGACGAAATCGCGGACAGCCGTTACAAAGACCCGAAGATAAAGTCAAAAGCGAACTGCGTCGCCTGTCACCGTACGGCTGACAAGGGCGAGTTCCGGGAGGAGGACGATTGATTCTCAACTCAGTAAGCGATTTCCAGTTCGGGTTATGAATGGCGGTCAGGGGACCGGCGTCGAGCCTCAGTCGGCTAACCGCCAAACAAGGCTTCACCCCAAAACTAAATGTCCGCTAAATGCCGATAGCGGACATCAGAGTATTTCGGCCGAACGGCTGCACACCTCGCTGGGTCGCCATCCGCGGATTAGGTTCCTCGAAATATAGTAGACGATGGCGGCCGTCAGCAGACCCAACGGTAAACTGCCCACCAACATGGGCAATAGCAGCGGCCACACTAGGGCGGCCGTGGCATTGAGCAATTCTGGCGAACGCTCCAGCAGCGCTGCCCACAAAAGCATGACGTTTTGCTCAAGGTCGCCCGCGCCAAGAACGCCATCCGGCCTGATGATCTGCAGGCCCACGGCATAGGTCGACGTCCAGATGATGGGCCAGCTCACCGGATTGCCGAAGAATGTGCCAAGCACGGCCGCCGGAACGCTGGCGCGCAAGACGCCAGCGAGCAGTGCTGCAATCAGCATCTGTGCGCCAAGGAAAGGCGTTATCGCGACGAAAACGCCCGCCGCGAACCCCAGTGCCACCTCGTGCGGGCTCGCCCGAAGGCCCATCAGCCGGTGCGCCGGGAAACATTTACCTATCAACCACTCATGCCACGGGCCGCGCAATTTGCGTCCGCTGGCGACGGTGGGCATGACGTGTCTCCTAGTTGGTGTTTGTTTTCTGATGCTGATCATGCCGCCGCCCGCCCATTGCCGCTGTTTCGGCCGGTACATGCTGAAATTATTCTGAAATGTTTCTTCGATTTCAGGGCTGGCCTGCACCCATAACGCGGCCAAGATCCTTCGCAGGCAGAACGAGTTTGGCTCGCTGCAGGAAGGCCTCTCCGCTGACATCCTCATTGGGGGGAATGCGGAGGAAAACATTTTCACACTCTCGGAATGAGATGCACATCTTTCTGCGAGGGAAGCAGGTCGATCGGGAATCGCTCAAATTGAAGCAATAATGACGCGGAGGGGCTGACCGTAAACAGATGCCTAATAGCGGCGATGCCCGCTTTGGGTCAGAAGCAGACATTGGAACGGGCGTCAGGGATGTCCGCTTTACCCCCAATAGCGGACATTCGGCCGGGCATGAAAAATGTCCGCTAAGTGCCAAAAGCGGACACGCCAGTATTCTGGCAGAGCGGCCGTCCACCTAACTCGGTTACGTTCCTCGGATGCACCAGAGTTTCTGAAGCTCCTCCGTTGACCATCGTTATCGAGGGCCATAGCGTTGCCTGTGTGGTCAATAGATCGGCCGATGTACGCAGTGTTCTTTTAGATGCCGAAACTTCAGCGAGGAGACACCATGTCAAGATCGACGACGGATCAGTATCTGGAGAACAATATGAAATACGCCGCCGGTGGGGCGATCCACAGACCCAACTACCCTGGAAAGCAACGAATACAGCCCGCGAAGCGGGTCGCAGTCGTCGCGTGTATGGACGCCCGCCTCGACGTGGAGGACTTGCTCGGCCTTCAGACGGGAGATGCGCACATCATTCGCAATGCCGGAGGTGTGGTGAACGATGATGTGATCCGCTCCCTCATCATTTCACATCACCTCCTGGACACCAACGAGGTTATCCTGATCCATCATACTCGCTGTGGCATGCTTGCCTTTACAGACGACCTACTCAAGGCAGGCCTCGAAGGTGATCCGGCAGCCGAGAAACTACTCGGTCAAGCGACCGGGCGCCCATTTACGAGTTGCAAAACGAGCGCGTCGACGCCCTCCGCTTTCCACGCCTTCCGCGGCCAAATCGAGCCGCTCGATGCCGCGCGTGACGAGAAGAATATTGAGCGTCTCAGGTGGGACATGCGGCGAGGGATGGCATCGATTCTGAGCCACCCGTGGATCCCGACCACCGGACCCGACGGGATGACGGTACGAGGATTTATCTACGACGTGGATACTGGGAAGCTTGAGGAAGTGAACTATCCAGGACCAATGGGGTCGATCGGCTAACTAGCCGCACCGAAACACTGCGAAATCGCAGACCACCACACGCGCTCACCTCAGCGATGTCCGCTTTCCC
>JAUVPN010000162.1 GCA_030598645.1 Hyphomicrobium sp.
CAGACGGTTGATGGTGTGCTCTTCGCTATGTCCGGAGCATGGAATATTGGAGCTGAACGATGTCTGAGGTGCCTTGTTAGGATTGGTTCATGCTGATGCGCCCCTCACACATCGCGGCCAAGCAGGCCTAAACACCCCAACAGCCCGCCCAGAGGAATCCAGACGGGCGCTTGTTTGGCCCCTGCGAAAACATCGCTTGGGGCCACCCGTTAAGGCAACCGTCTCATGTCCGTGGCACAGTGCTCCAAGCACCCTGCATGGGGATCAGGTCTCCTCTCTTAGAGAAGGAGGCGCGCCTCAACATCCTCAAGCGATAGCGAGAAAGGGTGCGGCGAGCCGCCAGCCACGACCACACCCCGCGTGGGCTCGACGATCATGAAGCCGCCAAAGTCGCTCCCCGCCTTGCCGGATGGTGATTTCACCAGCGCAAGGCCGTGGCGTCGGGCGTGTCGGCGTAGCCTTTCTTCACGGGCTCTTTCGGATTTTGAAATACTTCTACGTTTCATGGTCCTTCGTTCAAATAGCGCATTGAAGAGGGGGCGCATTTCGCCCCGCCTTTCTCTTCGATGCCAAGCCAAGACCCTCACGAACTGAACAGCAGGCCGAACTGGTGGAGTTGGGCGCCCTTTCTCACTTTGGCGACCAACCAACTGGCCCCCGGCGCGGCCGCTCCAGATTTGTGAGGGATGGCACTTCGTATGAGTCGATATGGTGGCTCAATCGGAGCATCACACCTTCTTTTTCTAGTAACCTTAATAGAGTTAACCCCGATGTTGGCCGCGCGCACCGAGCACAAGAAGCCAAGAGCCGCCCACGATGGCGGCCCATCCAATCGCGTAAAGCATCTTCGCCTCTCTTTATATATCTAGATATATCTAGCGAAATATCCCCTGATCGAGCTTCATGCCGGATGACGTGTCCGGTCGCGCATGCAAGTAGCCGCTGGTCGTCGCCACGTTGGCGTGCCCCAGCGTCGTCTGCACCTCCGCCAGCGTCGCACCGCGATCGAGCGCATGGGAGCCATGGGCATGCCGGAGCCAGTGCGGAGACACCGCATCCGTGATGCCGGCCCGTTCGGCTGCGCGCTTCATCATGTAGTTGACCGCGCGCTCCGTCAGCCGGCCGCCCTTACGCGAAGCAAAGACAGGATCGTTGGCGCCAGCATCATTCCGGAGCACGAGAATGGCCGTGGCAACGGCCTCTGGGAGCAGAACTTGGCGGATTCTGCCCCCTTTGCCGGTGACGGAGAGCTGAATCTTGGTGCCGCGCTCGATGACATCGGACCAAGTGAGCGCCACGACCTCCGAGACGCGCAGGCCCCCCGTATAAAGCACCTTGAGGAGGACCTCATCGCGCTTCGAGGTGGCCTCGCGGATCAGCAGGCCGACCTCGACCTCCGAGATGATGCGCTTGGCAAGCTTGGCGCGGCTCTGATTTGGCTTCACCTTGATCGTCACGACGGCATTGAAGGGAGCATATCCGAGCTTGTGGGCATAGGAGAGCAGTGACTTGACGCGGAGCAGGTACTGCTGAGCGGTCGCATCGCTCAAGCCGGTGGTGATTTTGGCCACGGCCTCGCGCACGTCCTCGACTGTGGCGGTGCGTAGGTCGGTGGCGAGCGCTTCGCGGAACCTTTCCGCCGTTAGTTCGAAGTTGCGCCGCGTGTGTGCCGACGACAAAGAGGCGAGCCACGAGGCGACGAGCTCCTCATCGTTCTGAGCGCGTGTGCCGACGCTGAGTGTACCGATCCGATGCGCCGGCAAGGTGGTGGATTTGGGCATCTGGAACCCCCGATTTTGCCCCGAAAATATATTCTGATTATATAGATAATCGGACATTATTCAAGGGACAGAATCTGGGCCCGGGTGTGGTCCCAAGCGACTTATGTGCACGTTAACCATAATTTAGTGGCACCGCCCCCCACGAAGGCGCATACAAGCCGCCGACGGGGGGCCCCGAAGACGGAGGCCCAAACATAAATGCTGTTCGATCTCTTTGATCTGCTAATGCGGCCGGAAGAGTACGTCTGCGTGTGGCGCGATGGCGAGCTCTACGTTGAACCAATCGAGCAGGAAGTGGCCGCGAGCACAGAAAGCACCGAACAAACGAGCAAGGACGCTGACGAACCGATTGCGGCCTAGGGCCTAGGGCCGAGTGCGGCGACCAAATCCGAGCTTAGTGTCCTGATCCCACCTATATCTCGGTGCTCCCTTTCACAGAGCGGACCAGAAAAAATGGCGACCGGTAGGGGTAACTACCGGCCGCCAAGTCAGCTCCCGCCATGTGTGGCCAACGAGAGCGATCGCAGGGAGGAGATAGGCGACCGGCGTGGGTAACCGTCGGCCGCCAGGGCAGCTCCCCCCGATGCACGGTCAAGGGGGAGCATTCGGATGGGGGGTGTCCGCGCAAGGGTTAAAATGGTGGGAATGACGCCGCGGATTTTATTCCTTGTCGGTGGAGAACACCCCCTCGTCGGTGGAGAACATTCGGAGTGGCCCACTGCCATCACATGGCTGCGCGAGACTCTTGGCGGAGGCAATCAGAGCTTGGCAATTAGTAAATTGCGAGGGTGCCATGTCTAATTCCGATATGACCAAGAGCATTCTTTTTTTGTGGGCGGTGTTATGTGGGATTCCGATCTTCGCATACGTCATAGCGGTCGTCGTTTTCGACTTTGAGGTCACGCTCGACAATGTTCTCGCTATAACCGCTTTGATCAGTTTCTTCACGTTCCTCATTGTCTGGGCAGCGCGCCGGCAGAAAGCGGTGTGGGACCGGGCTCACGCTGAGCGCCAGCGGCAAGAAGCTGCTGTCGCGGCTCGGATTGCGGAGGAAGAGCGTCTGGAAACGAGAGAGCGCTTGGAAACTGTTTGACTTGCAAGAGGGCATCAGACGAGAGCTAGCGGAGCATTCTTGGCTCGTTGCCGAGACATCACTTCTCTCGTATCGTGTTGATGGGGCGCAGTCGTCCCCAAGGTGCCGCTTGCATCAGCTGTTACCTAAGGGCAGCACAATTGTGACTGCGTCCCACCTCCATGACGAGGGATTACTGCTCCTCCTCCTGCCGCCAATACAGCCACGCGTAATTCTGCTTGGCCTTCTCGATGCTCTCCGGAGCGGCGAACAAGTGAGCCAAGCAATGGAGCCGTCAGCATAGGGTAACCTTAACCTCACGTAACCTTAACCTCAGATTGATTCTAACTCCGTCAAAAAAACTACGTACAAAATTCAGTTAAGCGCAGGGGGCTCGGACTCTTCCGAGACTGCTCCGCGCGATTGCGCTGCCAGTTCTATCCGGAGCGCACCGGAGGAGAAAGACCATGAAAAATATCAAAGTCGCGGGGCGCGTGCCCCTGGCGTCGCTCGTGCTTGCTGGTGCCACTTTTGGCGCGTTAATCCTTGGCACTGGAGCCGCACAAGGCCAGGGTACTGGAATGCCTCCGGGAAGTTGCAACGTCTTCGGACCTAACGTTTATGCAGATCTTAAGGCCGCTCTGGACTCTGCCGTCGCGGCTGAAGACTCAGGCTTCGATTTCCAAATGTGGGCAACGGTCGTCGCTCGCGATGGAACCGTCTGCGCCGTCGCGAGATCGGCGGACATAGGAGATCAATGGCCAGGAAGTCGCGCAATATCTGCCCAAAAGGCAAATACCGCCAATGCGTTCGGCTTACCCAACTTCGCATTCTCGACTGCTAATTTGTATTCTACGGCTCAACCGGGTGCCAATCTGTTCGGGTTACAGGCCAGTAATCCCGTTGACCCGACGATAGCTTACGACGGGCCTTACAGTAATTTGGGCACGCGGGTCGATCCATTAGTTGGCAAGAGGATGGGGGGGATCAACGTGTTCGGGGGTGGCCTCGCTCTTTATTCTGAAAACGGCATTGTGGGTGCCGTCGGAGCTAGCGGCGATACGTCCTGCGCGGATCACCATATCGCATGGCGAATCCGTAATAATCTTGGTTTGGATGCTATGGCGGGGGTGAGCGGTGGCAATGCAGTTTTCGGCGATAATGACGCGACGAGACCGGACAATATTATTTATGATATTACGCCGAACCCAAGCGGTGGAACCGGGAATAGTGCGGGGGGGGCTGGGCACCCGCAGTGCTTTAATACGGGTGATCAAACAGCCCTTCCGGCGGTTCAGCAATGACAAAATAAAGGGTTGATCAGCCGCCGCGCGGTGGCCCGGATCGAATGTTAGTTCATGGGCCGCCGCTTAAGATCAGGAGAGATCGTACAGCCAATTCGCCCATTGGTACCCTCCATTGATTTGCGCTCGTCTTGCTAATGACTATGGCGAGGCGATGCCGGAATGTCTGTCATCTGCAGAAAACATCATCTCAAACCTGCTTGGGCTCGCCTCCTCTGTATCGCTTGCGGTGAAAATGCATCTGCAACAGCCTCTTTCCATTGCATAGAGAAAATCTTTTTGTTGGGATTCTCCCTAGAACATAGACTCGGCTTTGGTTTCGTTCGCTCAGCAGGCGCAATCGAGAGCAATCGCGGTAGCTTCAACAAGTAGACGTTCGCTGCCTGAACGGTCCCCTCATAGGCCTCAGCCAGCCCCGTGATTGGTGAGATACGATCAACGCGCTTCCGCGTGATCCTTCGCACGATCGTCAGCAAACCTGAGGCTTGCAACCGCTTCAATCCGGCGCGGATCGACCCACGAGACAAGCCAGTGTGGCGTTGCAGCGTGCAATAGGATGGCGAAGTAATTCGTCCTTTGCTGCTGTAGCGGTACAAGAGCGCCCGCAAGATGGTGATGGCCACGTACCCAAGAGAGCCATTGCGCCGCCCTTTGCGCTTCGTCGCGCGCTCTAAGCCTTCTGCGGCGGTGATGATCTTAGCTCGATCATTGCGATCGAGGTTGCTGGCGTAGACGTGTTCGTTCAAGATGAAGATGGAGTGCCGCCGATATGGACGGCAAACCATTCAATTGTTTGAGTCGAACCAATAATTTCTGGCGGTTTCTAAAAGGCCAGATTGTTTGCTCACGAGCTAACTTCGTGAATTGACCTGCTTTAAGGGCTTGCGGGCTCGTCATCACCCGCGTTTCGAAAAACGGCGATGCCCAACCCGATGGCGCCGGCAATACCGGCAGCATAGAGGGCATAGGCACCCCAGTCCAGCGGATGATGCTCAAGCATGCCCTGTACTAGCGACGACTGAGGGTCACAGGGCGAATACTCTCTCACTAAGACAACTCTGCCTTCCTCAACAATGACGGTGCACCCATCATCGTAGACAATTTGGCCACGACCGCCAGGATTAGCGACAACCGAGTCGCCTGGCCGAACCTGCGTGCGATTGTCGACGGCCACATAACCGTCGCCGCGATGATTGACAAAAACCATACCTTCAATCCTGTCGAGGGTGGCAGCCTGCACCATCGTCCCCATAAGAACGGGGAGCGCGACAAAACAAACGGTCAACGATAGCCGTAGGCTCATTATCTTGCCCCCAAAACGATAGTCTATCGATCCGTCGCTTCCCTTGTCGCCAAAGGCCGATCGATAGGGGTCGGATGGGCCGCATTCCAATTTTCAGGTGAACCCGATAACGCAACCGTACCATCCACTCGTCCTGAGTTACCCCCGACGGCGAACCTCGCCCCTTGCCGCGTTCAAGACTAACAAGTCTTCCCAATAACCTGATTCGATCAGCCGGATACGCCGTAGACCCCAGCTTAGTGGCAGTTCGAGCATACGTGTGACATCCTTACGGAGTTCCCCCTCCGACGCACCGAAGACCTAGCGTGTGAGGCGACGCCGGCCCCAATGCTCCGGTGTTTTCTTCACGTAAGGGCGGGCGCTTAAGCGAACGCGCCGTCAATTACATGATGAAGCGGGCCGCTGAGCGGGCTGGCATCACGGGCTCTGTGTCCCCGCACTGGCCGCGTCACGCGCATGGCTCTCACGCGCTTGATCGCGGCGCGAGGCTGCCCGAAACCCAGACAACACTCGACCAAGCCAACACGGGGACGACTTCTGGTTACCTCCATGCCGAGGCCGACACGTCGAACAGTCTGAGGCTCGATAGGGGGATATTTCGGCGAGGAGCATGAAGACTCGAAAGCGCCTCCACCTTTGCAGAATTTCCCAAGCGCTTGCCGACGCAAACAGAGCTATCAGCCGCATCAAAAGGCCGTTTTGTTGAGGGTCATGGCAGCAAACAGCGGTTTCCACCTTCCTCCAGCATGCGCGGTATTGTCGTCGGGAGCTCCACTCGTGACCCTCATGCTGAGAACCCGCATTCATATGTGGAACGCCCTTTGAGTCCCCCCATTCATTTCCAAAACATTCATGATCTTTCTATTGCCCAGTATTTTTTTCCGACATTCGCGCCTAGCCTATACCTCCGCAATCGAGCCCACTCAGTATCCGGAAGGGCACGCAGGCAATCTCTTGGAAGGCATTTTCGGGCATAAGTCATGCTTCAGTTA
>JAUVPN010000134.1 GCA_030598645.1 Hyphomicrobium sp.
ATGGCCATGACTTCGGCCTCGGTTAGTCCGCTAAAGGCAATGCAATCTTCCAGCGTAATCATGGCTCACTCCTGCGCCCGTTTTCTGACCGCGCAGAATGACGGTGTCATTCCAATGTCATAATACTCGTTGCAAGGCGTTGATCCAGCTCAATCCGCAATGACTAGCCGTGGGCTGGGGACATTGCGGTTTACCTACGTCGAAGGCGGCACAGCGAGGACGTCTGAGGGTGCCTCTGTCAGCACCCACTCAGCGACACTTCCCAGCATCGCATGCTGCAAGCCACCACGCGCATGGGTGCCAACCACGATAAGGTCGGGCTTATGCTCCTGCGCGTAACTTAGAATAACGTCCTCTGCCCAGCCGCGTTTAGAGACAGGCACAATCTCGGTAACATTTGCATCGTCCGCTGACCCCAATGATTGGGCGACCTCAGCTAAAAAACCCTTTAACGCTAGGCGTCGCGTCTCTGCTTCAGCTTCACGCGTTTGTTGATCGTCGCCGAGGATGGATCGCCGCGGTGAACCATAAGCCGTCAGGGCCGTGATGCGAGCCCGCGGGAACAGGCGGATCCCCAGTTCCAGAGCCTTCTGCGACGCGGATGAAAAGTCGACAGCGACCAGTATCGTCTTATAAGCGCGTTCGGGTTTCGCCCTTACCAATAGCAGCGGAAATGCACCGTAGCGCAGCACACGATCCGCGGTCGTGCCAAGCAGGTCTTGAACTAAGCTGCTGGGGCGATGCGTGCCGATCACGATAATGCTGGAGTTATCCTTCCTCGCCTGATCGATAATCATCTCGTAGTCCCGCCCCCGCACCAGAACTTGTGTTGCTTTGGCGACGCCTTCTGCCTGTGCCTTGGAGACCATATCGCGCAGCACTTCGGTGGCAAAAGTATCGTGCGCAGTGGCCACCTGATGCGGCAACGCATCGCTCGTAACATGGAGAATGGTGAGGGCCGCCCCGCGCGAACGCGCCATTTCCACCGCTCGCGAAAAGGCATTGCGGCTGCGCTCGGTCAGATCTACGCCGACGAGCACACTCAACTGGGAAGGGGAATCCACGTCGCTCATGGTTAGGTCTCCAAGTATCTCTGAATGGGCCTACCCCACGGCAAGCATCCAACTTTTCAGACATTTAGGACGGAAGCCAGATGCCTCGGTAGCTCCTCTACCGGTGTGTTCGTCAAGTCATTATCAAGCTCCGCTAAAACCCGTTCCCTTACAGGTTTAGACAAGGAAGCCCTGAGATCGCCGAGCGTCACTGGTGGTGCTACTAAGACGAGGCGGTCAAAGTCTCTCTGCGCTAGACGGTCCTCGATAAACGCCGCAAGCCGAACTGCGAAGGCCCGCTTTAGCTCGCGATGGGGATCTTGAGCCGGATCGATCGCATGACGCAGCACATTGGCAGACTCAAAGGTGCGACCCGGCCTGTCACTCGACAACTCGCGAGTTGGCACATGATCGGTCGTCAGCACCCCGCCCTCAACAAGTGTCATGCCTTTGCCAGGGCCAAGATTGGCAAAAATCCGCGCGCGTGCACCATCTGCAATCAAAATCCATGTCGTCGTCGGTTTCATGCATTCGGCCTGGGTCGATGAGGCATAGATGGGTTTGAGTTTTGATGAGAACCTCCAACCAAAAAATGACCTGCGTCAATTTCGATACCCTTCACCGTTTCGCCTCGCTACTGGACGTGGCTACATCCCGTACGCGGCTTACATACAGGCGATCGCGAGAGATACGATGAACTAGGCAGGCGTGTCGAAAATCAGCATCACATAGGCCGCAAACAGCGCCAGGTGAACTGTGCCCAGGAGTATGTTTGTTCGAGCGCTCACGAACGTCACGAGGCTGACGACGAGGGTCACCGACAACAAGACGATATCCGAGCTGTTCAGCCCCAATTCGACAGGTTCGTTCATCACCCAACTGATTGTTAGAACAGCTGGAACCGTCATTCCGATGGTCGCCAGAGCCGACCCAAGGCAGATATTTACAGCACGTTGCAGTTGATTTTTTTGTGCCGCCTGGACTGCGCTGAGGCCTTCTGGGGTCAATACCAGGGCGGCAATCAAGAACCCACCCAAAGCAAGTGGGGCGCCCAGCTTTTCAATCCCGTAATCAACATAAATTGCGAGATTTTTTGATAGCAGAACGATCGGCAACATAGCCAACAGGAGCGCTATGCAGTGATATGGTACCGTCCGGACGGTGAAACCGTGATGATCATGTGACGCCTCTCCGACACCAGCCATATCGGCAACGGGTTGTCGGAAAATGTCACTATGGGTGATTGTCTGAACACCAAGAAACACTCCGTAAAGAATGACCGACATTCCTATAAGGAACGCTGCATGCAGTTGCGACAGCTCCCCGCCTGGCGCCGACGTCGAATACCGCGGCAGGATTAGTGAAAGAGCCGCGAGTGGTATGAGCACTGCAAGATAGGCATTTGCACCCTGCAAATTGTAATGCTGAAAGCGATGCCGCATCCCGCCGATCACGAGGGTGAGACCCACAAGGCCATTGAGCACGATCATGACGACAGAAAACATCGTTTCACGCGCCAACGTAGGCTTGTTGGAACCTGTAATCATGATCGACGAGATAAGGGCTACCTCGATACCAATAACCGACAAGGTCAATATCAGCGTGCCATAGGGTTCGCCGAGGAGAGTGGCCAGGCTCTCCGCATGCCGCACAACGGCGAATGCTAGCCAGAACATGACAAAGAAGAGTCCAACCAGCAGGCCTGCCGAAGCCTGCCAGCCAGCGCTCGCCGGTGTCAAAAGGTCGCCAAGAAGCATGACGCAAATGAACGTCAAGTATCCAACGATCGTGGCGGCTTCACTGCGTATAAGCGCCATGTCAATCTGACCTCAATTTCTGCCGATGCTCCATGTTGGACCTTAAGATGCAAATTGGAGCGATTGAGGCCTGAGAACGCAATAGACATTTCTGTTACCCTTCATCTGAGCACCCCATATCCGGCCGGAAGGCTCCAGCCTTCAATGGCGACCTGGCGTCCAACGAGGATTCGCATGGTCATCAGGATATTGCCGGAACCGGTCACGTTGTTTCTAGCCCGTAAGAAATTCTGCTTGCTAGAGCGCGAGGTAGCTCCAGCCGATTCGCAAGAATCCTCTACCTAGAGGTGAAGCACTAAGGTGATGATTTACTCGCGGGCTAAACACCTAGTTGTTCAGGAGCACCATTGCATCGACTTTTCGTTTCAACTCGAGGATTCAACATGCGAATCGATGTTTAAGTCATCGAGAATGCGCTGACACCGAAGCGTAGGCGTAACGAGCCATGCCGTAACCGCAGCAAGACGACAAGGTTCGGTTGGCTTGGAACAACCCAATGCGACCTACGATGGGCCGGCTACACGCCAACGATCATAAACCGTCGAACTCGACCCGCCGGCGAATAGGAGAGGCCATCTCTTCGACCCCGAGCCTGCGACATCGCTCTTTTGCTTCGAGCGCTATTAGGATCGCCGTCCTGATTGCAGCGGCATCAGCAGGAGCCTGCGCCCTTGGTCCTGATTATGTGCCCCCACCAGCACCAGTACCTTATGAGTTCAGGGAGTTGCCTGGTTGGAAGATCGCTCAGCCCAGCGACGGTCTCGACCGCGGCGATTGGTGGACGATATACGGTGATCCAACGCTCGCCTCTTTGGTACAACAAGTCGAGATCTCGAACCAGAACATCATCGCTGCCGAGGCTGCATACCGCCAATCCGTTGCCCTTGTGCGCCAAGCCCGTTCCGAACTTTTTCCATCCATCGGCCTCCGATACAGCCCTAATCGGTGGCATGAGGGGGCTGGTGCCAGCGATGCGGTGGGTGACGTGGCGGCACAGAGCACAACCAAAACAACCGTCACACTCGATACGCTGGCGACTTGGGACATTGACGTCTGGGGCAAGACCCGGCGAACGATCGAAAGCAATGTCGCTGATGCGCAAGCAAGCGCTGCAGACTTGGCCAATGTTACGCTGCTATCGCAGACCCAGCTAGCCCTTGCCTACTTCAATTTGCGCGCCGCCGAATCGCTGCAACGTTTACTCGATTCCACTGTTGACGCCTATAAGCGCACACTCACGATTACGCAGGCGCGGTTTAAGCGGGGCGTCATATCGCGTTACGATGTAATTGCCGCCAAGACCCAAGTTAGGGCAGCTGAGGCACTCGCCATAAACGTTGGCATTCAACGCGCCCAGCTTGAGCACGCCATCGCCGTGCTGATAGGCCTGCCACCTTCTGACTTCTCAATCGAGCCCGAGCCGTTGGTAGAAGATGTGCCTAGCGTGCCTTCTACCCTTCCTTCTCTGCTCCTCGAACGCCGCCCCGATATTGCAGCAGCTGAGCGCCGGATCGCTGGGCAGAATGCTCTTATCGGTGTAGCGGTGGCGGCATACTTTCCCGACATAAGCCTATCCGGCTTCGGCGGCGGTGTTTTGCCAAACGCCGTCTACGGCTTCGTGGGAACTTCTGCGTTTCCAATCGCAGTGGCTAACGAAGTATGGTCCGTCGGCCTCGCGGCCGTTCAGACGATCATTGATGGCGGGCTGAGAAAAGAGCAAGTGGCGGCAGCTCTCGCAGCTTACTACGAGAGAGTTGCAAACTATCGACAGACCGTTCTTACAGCCTTCCAACAGGTCGAAGATGAACTCGCGAGCCTACGTATCCTCGCAGATCAACAAACTGTGCAGGACGACGCGGTGCGCCTATCGCGTGAATCGCTGGAGATCGCACTCACCGAGTACGAGGCTGGCACCGTCAATATAACTACGATTGTCCAGGCGCAGGAGATCCTGCTCTCCAACGAACAACTGGCTCTTGCTACACTTCAGAACCGATTTGTCTCCAGTGTCAGCTTGATCCAGGCGCTTGGTGGCGGATGGGATGCGTCGCTGCTTCCAAGTTGGGACGAGCTTACGCACTGGCGGTCATGCGTAAACGTGCGCGAAGTTATGCGCGGACATATAAGCCCAGAACTTCCGCCTTGCTTATAATCTAAATTCATTTCAATGCGCTTTGGCGCCAAGGCGTTTGGCACTTATTTGGTGGCCGCTGCCTTTTCCGCTGGGCGAACGTTTACCTTGTCGCCGTTCTCAAGCGTGACTGGAGGATTGAGTATGACCTCGTCTCCTGCACTGACCCCCTCGCGCACCTCAAGCGACGTTCCTAAATCGCGCGCGACCGTAATCTTCTGAATATGCGCCGCACCATCTTTGACGACCGCGACTTGCATGCCGTTCTGATCGAAAATGATCGCCGAAGCGGGAACCAGAAGAGAGCGCGTCTTGCGCGGAATGTGCAATTCCACAGTGCAGTAGAGGCCAGGTGTCAACACACCATCCGGATTTTCAATGTCAATCTCCGCCAAAAGCGTTCGCGTGCCGGGCTGCAACGCGTCGGCGACACGCGTCACCTTGCCGGGGAACGTCTGTCCGGGCAATTCGGGAACACGCACGACGGCTTCGACACCTGGAGCCAGACCGAAGGCTTGATCTTGTGGCACGTAGACCTGAGTGCGGATCACTTCGCTTTCCATGACGGTAAACATGAACGTCCCACTCGTCGCATCGCCCTGCACTAGGTCGCCAATATTGACGTTCCTCTTGGTGACGATACCGTCGAAGGGAGCAAGGACGCTCAGATATTTTTTCTGCTGGCGCGCCACCTTAACCTGAGCTTCCTGGGCCGCTACATTGGCCTTCGCGACAGCGACCTGAGCCTCCTGTGCTTGGAGATTTAACCGGTTGGTGTCACCTTGCAGCTTGCTCTCAAACCCTTTGCGCACCAGGGGGCCTTCTCGCTCTGCCGTGACGCGTGCCAGTTCCTTACTTGCACGTATCTGCGCCACCGTCGCCTTGTTTTGCGCAAGCGTTGCCTCAGCCTGAGCAAGCTGGTGATCAATCTCAGGCGCAGAGATTACGACCAGCAAATCGTCTTTTTTGACCCGATCACCAATGTCAACGTTGCGCTTTGAAATGTACCCGCTAACGCGAGCATAGATGTTGGCCATCGTGAACGCCAATGTCGTAGCCGGAAGTGTGACATTGATGATTGGGTCGCTCCGCTTAACCTTCGCGGTGTGCAGACTGGGCACGCGGTCACGGCTCTTCTGGGCCGTTTCCATCACTTGTTGATGTTCCCCGTAGTTGCGCCAGCCACCGTAGGCAAGCCCGGCAAGGAGCACGACTAGAACGCTGATCCCGAACAAGCGTCCGACCCAACTATGCGTCTCAGCGAGCTTCACCGGTGCGTCCTTCCGCGGCTGTTGTCCGGTGTCGTTCATACGGTACCCTCTTTGAACACGCCATGTTCCGTAATGCCATCAGCCCGCTTACGCAGCATACCAAACAGATACGGCACGAGAAGCAGCGTCGCCGGGGTTGCAAACAACAGTCCTCCGATGACGGCACGCGCCAAAACGGCGTTCTGCTCTTGACCGGGGCCACCAATTGCCATGGGTGTCATGCCAATGATCATGGCTGAAGCCGTCATCAAGACCGGCCGGATACGGGTGCGCCCCGCACTTATCGCGGCCTCAAAAGACGTCTTACCTGTTAGATGCTCATCGCGAGCAAACGTGACGAGAAGAATAGAATTTGCAGAGGCCACCCCAACCGCCATGATCGCTCCCATAAGCGAGGGCACGCTGAGACTGGTTCCCGTGACAAACAGCATCACAAGAATGCCCACGAATGTTGCAGGTAGCGCCAGAATGACAACGAATGGCACGCCGAAGTTCTGGTAATTTACGGCCATCAAGAGATAAACAAATACGGACGCAAACACGAGACCAATACCCAGATCGCGAAAGGCACCCTTCATACTCTGGATCTGTCCAACAACCTGTATCGAGTTGCCTGGCTTAAGCTCTTTTTCCAGATCAGCAACGATGTTGCTGATGGCATCGGAAGCAGAGCCAAGATCGATTCCTTGAACGCTCGCATAAACCTCAAACACCGGCTGTATGTTCGTCTGATTGGCATTTGTCGGAACACTATCGCGCGTAAATGTCGCGATATTGCTCAACAAGCCGGGCACCGGTTGGCCTTTCGAATATGAGGTCGATGGCGCAACGCCCGCGGCAACCGGCGTGTTTTGAAGTTCACCCAGAGAACTCACCCAATACTGCGGCGTCTGGACCGCAAGAGCGTAAGGTATCCCTAGTTTCGGATCCGTCCAGAAATTTGGCGTGACCTGGTATGAAGAACTCAGACTGATATTCAGATTGTTAGCAACGTCTTCTGCAGTAAGCCCGAACTGAATCGCCTTTAGACGATCTATCGTGGCGAAAATTGCTGGTGAGTCGACCTCTTGCTGGAGATGCACATCGAC
>JAUVPN010000023.1 GCA_030598645.1 Hyphomicrobium sp.
CCACCCACAGGTTTCAGAGCTGTTTACCGAAGACGACCAAGGCGGGTACCAGGCACTTTACCTTCAGTCTCACTAGATCGAATGATCGAAAACGCTCTGGCAAAGACAAAGCCGCCCGGCGCGCTGGCCGGGCGGCTTCAATATTGTTCGTGCTTGTCCGTCGATTAAGAACGCAGATTACTTCTTCTTTGCTGCTCCTCCAGCGCCAGGCTGCGGCGGGAGGAGCTTCATCTGTTCCTTCTTCATGGCATCAGCTTGCCTCTTGCGGATTTGTGCCATCAGCTGGCCGCGCGCTTTAGCGTATTCCTTATTGTCCACCGGCTTGCCACCATATGCCTCAGGGAACCCTCCAAGGGGCACAGGAAAACCAATGGGTTTTGCTGCCGCGTTCATTGCAATCACCATGATGCCGCCGCCAGACTTCATCTGATCCACTATTTCTTTTGTGGCCATCGTCTCAGCCGTACAACCGGCGGCGTGGCAGAGCGAAAACTTCAGCGCCACGGGCTTTAATTTCTTCTCGTCGATCTTTTCGTTCTTGGAGGCTTTTGCCCACTGGTCCTTAGTATAGACTGCGGCGCGAATGCCAGGCGGAATGGCCATTCCAAGCGGCACCATGATCATGAGGCTCTTTTTATCTGAACCGTCGATCTCACGAATTGCAGCCGACACCAAGACCGCTCCGGTATTGCCGTCTAACCGCTCGTGGTGGGTAAGACAGATATTTTTTTCTTCTTTGACCTCTTTCCCATCTTTGCCTGGTCGGCTCATCGGCGCCTTTTCGCAGAGCTTGACCCACGCACTCTTCTGTTGCTGGTTCGTGGTTACTGATGCTGTGGGCGGCACACCCTTCTTGGCCGCCGCCTTTTTTTGCGCCAAGGCCGGCGATCCAGCCACCACAACCGCAAAACCGACAGACGCGCAAACAACAGCGGCACGGTGACCAAACCGCCCGATGGCTGATGGGTGCGAAACTGAATATGCCATGGAATTCATGAACCTCTCTCAGAGAGCCGGCCCCGCCAGCTCAACCCCTCGTTTGGCGCGTTTGAATAGCGCCCGCACCAAGGCGCCCTGGAGCGCCTACTAAAGGCGCACTAAGGCCGCGATTGCGGCAATCCCGTGGCCAGTAGATTAGGTGCCCTGTAATCCCCAAATTCGTTAGGCACAAACGTGCTATTAGCCCTGCTCTGGTCAGACATCGTGACGTACGACGGACGGGCAGGGACTCTGCCACAAGATATGGTAAAGGCCGCTTTATGCGTAGCTGAGGTATGTCTCCAGCTTGCACCCCGCAATAGGTATGCCGCCAGGCAGGAAAGGCCTTGTACAGAATGAAGTGCGCCTTGATGATGGCCCTGCCTCCACTGTTGGCGTTGATAGCCAGCGCATGGCCTTCGTATGCGCAGCCGGCCCATGGCATTGCCATGCACGGCACCCCTAAGCAGCCGGCCAATTTCAGGCACTATTCGTACGTCAATCCAGATGCCCCTAAAGGTGGGCGAGTCGTACTCAACACCTACGGTTCTTTCGACAGCCTCAACCCCCTTATTATAAAGGGTGAACCGGTCGCCGGCATCCGCGAGTACGTCTATGAGAGCCTCATGGCTCGCGGTCTCGACGAACCCTTCACGCTCTATGGCCTCGTGGCGGAAAGCGTTGAGGTCCCAGACGATCGAAGCTCAATCACTTTCAATATCAACCCCAAAGCGCGTTTCTCAGACGGTAGGTCTATCACCGCCGACGATGTGCTCTTCTCATGGGAACTTTTAAAGGAAAAGGGCAGGCCCAACCATCGCACGTACTATAGCAAGGTAGCGAAAGCGGAGCGGCTGTCGGATCAAGCGGTGCGCTTCACGTTTGATGCTGAGGGTGATCGGGAAATTCCGCTGATCCTCGGGCTAATGCCGGTGTTGCCGCGCCACTTGATCGATGCGGAGACGTTTGATGCTACAAGCCTGAAAGCACCCGTAGGCTCAGGCCCCTATCGCGTCGCCAAGGTCGATCCTGGACGCTCCATAACCTATCAGCGCAACCCAAACTATTGGGGCAAAGATCTTCCAGTAAACCGCGGCCGCTTCAACTTTGATGAGATCCGCTTCGATTATTTCCGTGAAGGCTCAGTGATGTTTGAGGCTTTCAAGACCGGTCAGCTCAACGTTTGGCCAGAAGAGGATCCCCGCCGCTGGGCGAACGGCTATGACTTCCCCGCTGTGAGGGACGGGCGCGTTGTAAAGCGCACGTTCGACATCGGCCTTCCCGCCGGCATGACAGCATTGGTTTTCAACACGCGCCGGGCGGTCTTTGCCGACCCGCGCGTGCGTCGAGCGCTAATACTTCTCTTCGATTTCGAGTGGATCAACCGAACGCTCTATGCTGGTCTGTTCAAACGCACCCAGAGCTATTTTGAGCGGTCCAGCCTTTCCTCAGCTGGCCGGGCGGCAGATGCACGTGAGCGCGCTCTGCTGGCGCCTTATGCAGCTGATGTAAAGCCAGAGATCATGGAGGGCACCTACCGGTTTCCGCAGAGCAGCGGCAGCGGGCGCAACCGCAAGAACCAACGCGCCGCTTTCAAACTTCTAAAGGACGCTGGCTATGAGCTTAAGGACGGCAGGCTAATCAACATACAGACAGGCCGTCAGCTTGAATTTGAGATCCTAGCGGCCTCCACAACGCAAGAGGGCCTCTTGCTGAGCTTTGCCCGCGACGTAGAACGACTCGGCATCAAGGTCAACATACGCGTCGTCGACAGTGCACAGTATCAGTCGCGGCTTACAGATTACGACTACGACATGATCCAGAGCACTTGGTCGTCCTCCCTGTCACCAGGGAATGAGCAGCTATTTCGATGGTCAGAGGCATCTGCCAAGACGCCTGGCACTTATAATTTTTCTGGCGTAGAGAACCCGGCCGCCGACGCCATGATCCAAGCCCTGCTCGAAGCAAAGAGCGAGGAAGAGTTTGTCTCCGCCGTACGGGCACTCGACCGTGTACTACTGTCCGGCGATTACGTAATTCCGCTCTTCCACGTCCCCAAGCAGTGGCTCGCCCATTGGACGCACCTGAAGCACCCAGAGAACACGCCGCTGTTCGGCTACAATCTCGACAGCTGGTGGTCAGCGGAGAGCCGATGACCCGATGCCATCGCAAGGCATGACATCCCACACCACGAAAGAAACAGCGCTGCGCCGCTTCAACATGTCAGCCTACTGCATCGGGCGTGCGGCCGCGCGGAAACCTAACGCTCACGCGCTTGTTGTGGTGCACGAGGCCAGTGCAACGGCCCCGGCCGAAATCTGGACCTTCGCGCAGTTGGAAGAAGCGGTGCTGCGCGTTTCGAACGGCCTCAAAGCGTCGGGCCTCGCGCCCGGCGCGCGCATACTCGTTCGACTCGAAAACACCAGCACCTACGCGTTACTGTTCTTTGGAGCTATCGCGGGCGGCTTTGTCCCCATTCCAACGTCGGCGCAACTCACGGGGCCAGAGATACAATTTCTCCTTAATGACAGCGGTGCCGAGGCCATCGTTATTGGCGATAGCCTAGGTCTAGGTCGTGACACGCTGCCGGACGGGCTAAGGGTATACTCCACCCCGGACATCTCGGAAATGATCACGAAAGGCCAGCGGCAAACATGGGCTGATACGATAGCCGATGACCCTGCCTTCTTGATCTACACCTCGGGAACAACAGCGACGCCCAAGGGCGTCCTGCACGCCCACCGTTCAGCCTTCGGGCGGCGGCCCATGTATCAAGGCTGGTACGACATTAAGCCCGAAGATCGTATAATGCACGCCGGTGCCTTCAACTGGACCTATACGTTGGGAACAGGGCTCACTGACCCCTGGGCCAACGGCGCCACCGCCATCATCTATACAGGTGAAAAGGATCCTTCCTTGTGGCCCCGGCTTATTACTCAAACCGGCGCCACGCTCTTTGCGGCGGTGCCGGGGATCTATCGGCAGATCCTGAAATACGCCAAACCTAAGCGCTGTGATCTTAGCGCGCTTCGTCACGGGCTTGTTGCTGGCGAGAGACCTCCACCGGGATTATTCGAGGAATGGACCGCGGAGACAGGGAAAGAACTTTACGAGGCGCTCGGCATGAGCGAGATCTCCACTTTTGTGTCCTCAAGCCCCGCAGTACCACGCAAGAGGGGGGCCGTCGGCAAGCCGCAACCAGGGCGCCACGTCGCTATCTTGCCGCGTGACAGTGGAACCGAACCGCTGGGGGCCCACGAAGATGGCCTACTTGCTGTAAACCGATTTGATCCCGGGCTCATGCTTGGTTATTGGAACCGCCCAGACGAAGAAACCGCCGTCTATCGCGGCGAGTGGTTTATTGGCGGTGACCTCGCGGTGATGGACGACGACGGTTATGTTTCGCACCTCGGGCGCGCCAACGACATGATGAATGCACTCGGCTATCGCGTCTCGCCGCTTGAAGTGGAGGCGGCACTTGCCGAACACCCGGACATCGCGGAAGTCGGTTGCGCCGAACTCTCTGTGCGCCACGACGTCAGTGTGATCGCTGCCTTTATCGTTCCGGCTACCAACGTACGTCCGGATACCGCTGACATCATGAGCTTTGCTGCTGAAAGGCTCGCGCCTTACAAGCGCCCGCGCGAAATCATTATCGTAGAAAATCTGCCACGCACACCTAACGGAAAGTTGATGCGCTCTGCGCTGACGCTTTCAGCCGGAGTGCAGACGGCGAAGACCTAACAGCTTACGCCGCCTTCCGCGCTTCAGCAGCAATTCCGGCAAGCCTGTTTATGAGCGAGCGGACACCTTTGAGACGTTCCTCGGGCAAATCCCACTCGCCCTTGAAGACGACCCTCTGATCGGGCTGCACCTTGACGCGCCCTCGCGAAGACTGCACCAACGCAACGAGTCCTTCCGGGTTAGCGAATTCGTTTTTATGAAAGCCGATAACGGCACCTTTCGGTCCGGAATCCACTTGCGCGATACCAGCTTGTCGGCACAGTCCCTTGATCTCCATCACATCTAGCAGATGTCCGACTTCCTCGGGCAGCTCCCCGAAGCGATCGACCAACTCGGCGGCAAAGGCGTCAATCTCCGCGCGCGTCTCAAGGGTCGACAGGCGCCGGTAAAGACCGAGCCTGAGTTGCAGGTCCGCGACGAAAGTCTCTGGGATGAGAACCGCGGTACCAAGCGATATGGCGGGGCTCCATTGCTCGGCATCGACGTCTGCGTCACCGCCCTTCATGGAAGCCACGGCCTCTTCCAACATCGACTGGTAAAGCTCAAAACCAACCTCGCGAATGTGGCCTGACTGCTCCTCGCCCAGGAGGTTTCCGGCCCCGCGGATGTCGAGATCGTGTGAAGCAAGAGAAAAACCGGCGCCGAGCGTGTCAAGCGATTGCAAAACTTTAAGGCGCTTCTCCGCGGCCTCTGTTAAGCGTTTTCCGACCTGTATCGTGAAATAGGCGTAGGCTCGCGTCTTGGATCGGCCAACGCGGCCGCGCAGCTGATAGAGCTGCGCTAAGCCGAACATATCAGCGCGATGAACGATCAGCGTATTCGCGTTGGGTAGGTCTAGACCAGACTCCACAATCGCCGTCGACAAGAGAACATCGTAACGTCCTTCATAGAACGCGGTCATCACGTCCTCCAGCTCGCCGGGTGTCATCTGGCCTGTAGCGCGCGCAAAGGTGAGCTCCGGCACTGCTTCGCGCAGAAAATCAGAGACCTCATCGAGATCGGCGATGCGTGGTGCCACATAGAATGACTGGCCGCCGCGATAGCGTTCCCGGCGCAGCGCATCACGCACAATCACGGGGTCGAAAGGCGATATGTAGGTTCTGACAGCCAGCCGATCGATAGGCGGCGTGGTGATCAACGACAGCTCTCGCACTCCTGACAAGGCGAGTTGTAATGTGCGGGGGATAGGTGTCGCCGATAACGTGAGAACATGAACGTCTTCTCTTAGGCGCTTTATGCGTTCCTTGTGCGTTACGCCGAAATGCTGTTCCTCATCGATGATCAGCAACCCAAGCCGCCGGAAACCAACTGTCTTGCCAAGTAGCGCATGCGTACCGATGATAATGTCGACTTTTCCGCTCTTAAGGTCCTCCTTTACCTGCGACAACTCCTTAGGTCCGACAAGGCGAGACGCTTGAGAAATTTTAACGGGTAAGCCCTGAAAGCGTTCGGTAAACGTCTTGAAATGCTGCCGAGCGAGCAGCGTGGTCGGTACGACGACTGCAACTTGAAAACCGTTCATCGCAGCAACAAGTGCCGCACGCAAAGCGACTTCTGTCTTGCCGAAGCCAACGTCACCGCAGACCAGACGATCCATGGGGCGGCCCGAGTTGAGGTCTGCCAGAACAGCCTCGATAGATGAGTCCTGATCCTCCGTCTCCTCATAAGGAAAGCGGGCAACAAATTCATCGTAAGCCCCTTCCGGCGCGCCCATTGCTGGTGCTTCCTTGAGCTGACGCAGTGCGGCAATCTTGATCAACTCAGCGGCAATCTCACGCAACCGTTTCTTTAGGCGAGACTTACGCGATTGCCATGCAACGCCGCCCAGCCGGTCGAGCTGTGAGCCCGCCTCGTCCGTTCCATATCGCGACAGAAGCTCGATATTCTCCACGGGTAAAAATAGCTTGTCGCCGCCGGCATACTGCAGCTCGAGACAATCGTGTGGGGCGGCAAGCACGGTGATGGTCTTGAGACCCGAGAAGCGCCCAATGCCATGATCGGCGTGCACCACAAGATCACCAATCGATAGGCTCGTTGCCTCGGTAAGCACGTCGACGGCGGAACGCGCCTTGCGACGCGGTCGCACAAGTCGGTCCCCCAGAATGTCCTGCTCGCCGATGATAACAAACTCCGGCGTCTCGAATCCCTGTTCCAGTCCGAGAACGGCAAGCGCGGTTGTCGTGACGGGCAACGCCAGCGCCTCGGCATAGCTATTCACCTTATGCGCGTCGCCAAGCCCATGACCGGCCAGAAGCGTGCTCAACCGCTCGCGCGCGCCCGACGTCCAGGCAGCTATAATGACCCGCCTGTTGTCATTCTGAATTCTGCGAATGTGGGCGACAACGGAGTCAAAGACGTTGACATCACCCTGCTGGCGCTCGGCCTCGAAAGTCCGTCCCGATCGACCATGCCGAGAGCGTACGTTCGGCGCCTCAGCCTCCTCGAACGGTGTCAACCGATGGGTGGCATGCGCCTCCAGGGATTCGGCCCAGGCTGGCCCATCAAGAAACATGCAGTCTGGCGGAATAGGTTTGTAGGGCGGTGCCCCAAATGTTTGCTCTTCTAGGGCCTCCTGGCGGGCATCATAGTGTTCGGCAATTTGCTCAAAGCGGCGCTTCACAGCCTCGTCGGCAAGATGATCGAGGCTCACAGGCGCGCCTGGGAGATAGTCGAATAGCGTCTCTAGGTGATCGTGGAATAGTGGCAACCAGTGCTCTTGGCCGGGATAACGCTGACCTGCGCTGACGGCTTCGTAGAGTGGATCGTCACCTGTGGCCCCGCCGAACAGCTCGACATAGCGGCTTCGAAAGAGCTTTTCAGCTTCCTCGCCGAACGCAACTTCACTAACGGGAAGCAATGCCAACTTTCTCACGGTGTTGGTCGTGCGCTGGGTTTGCACCTCAAAAGCCTTGATCGCCTCCACCGTGTCACCGAAAAAGTCGAGGCGAACCGGACTTGATCGACCTGGTGGAAAGAGGTCGACGATACCTCCTCGCACCGCATACTCCCCCGGCTCCATCACCGTGCCGGTGCGCACATAGCCCATAAGTGCTAACCGTTGTGCCAGACGGCCCATGTCAATACGCTGGCCGGGCGCAATTTTCTTCAGAGCGCGTTTCAAGTATCCACGCGGGGCAACGCGCTGTAAAATAGCGTTAACCGTCGTGAGTACTACTGTCGGATGTTTGCGCGCGCCAAGGCTCAGTTTCGCAAGTGCAGTGACGCGTCTTGCAACGATCTCCGCGTTGGGCCCAATGCGATCATAAGGCACCGTATCCCATGCGGGGAACGGGATGACACGCACATCCGGCGCAAAGAACGACAGCGCATGCTCAAGTGCATCAAGGCGCCGATCGTCGCGCGCAATGTGAAGCAGCGTGCCTGACGTGCTTTCGCTCCCCGCATCGTGGACCAGATGTGCCAGCACAAGCGCGTCAAGCCCCTCTGGGACACCAGAAATCACGTGGTCGGACGAAATGTTGTTGTCTTTCTCTGCCGCGCTCATTCACTCGCTTCCGTCTTAGTAACAGGCATCTACTCCAATCCATGAAACGCGCGCATCGCGGCGATCAATAGCGCAAACTCTGGCTTTGCCGGGGTCTCTTCCTGCGAGAACCATTGCGTGAGCACCGGGTCGGGCAGCGCGATAAATTGCTCGAAACCGGTCATTTCCTTCGTGCTCAACCCTGCTAGATGTGCTTCCGCAAAAGGTCCCAGAATTAAATCCATCTCCTTAGTACCGCGATGCGACGCGCGATAGGCCGCCCGACGTCGGCGCATTTGCAGATCATCATCCATTGCAGAAACGCACTCTCTTGGATAAGCCGTGCCCAAGGCTTGACGCCATAGGTCGGGCCCGCCACCCTCGCGCCGGGTTGGCCGTTGATATAGCGTTGGTGCCAGCCTGCGCAAAGGGTCGATCATGCCACGCGTAACTATGGCCCGACTGACACAATACTAAAAGCGCGCTGCCCTTATCGATTGTCTGGATCTTGCCGAGCCCATGCGGCCTATCGAGCTCACACCCCTTTTTGCCTCTCTCCAGTCGTTAACCGGCATCGGTCCGCGACTGGTTCTACTACTCAAGAAGTGCCTCGATCTTCCGCCTGGCTCCACCGAACCACGCGTGCTTGATCTGTTATGGCATTTGCCCAACGGCGTCATTGATCGGCGCGCCGAGCCAAAGGTTGCAGTTGCCGTACCAGGTAGCATCGCGACCCTAAAAGTGCGCATACTGAAGCATAAGGCGCCTCCGCGTGGAAACCGCCGCGCGCCTTACAAGGTACTGACCGAGGACGAGACCGGACGTCTCGAGCTTGTTTTTTTCCATGCTGAACACAAGTTCATTGAGCGCCAACTCCCCGTTGGTGAGGAGCGCTACGTCTCCGGCCGTGTTGAACGTTACGCTGACACGCTGCAGATGTCCCATCCCGACTATATCGTGGCTGCGCAATCGCGCGATGAACTACCATTGCTGGAACCGGTTTATCCTCTAACCGCTGGGCTCTCGGGAAAGGTCCTACAAAAGGCTACGCGCCAAGCGCTTGATCGAATCCGGCCCTTACCTGAATGGCAAGATCCAGCGTGGTATCAGGCGCGCGACTGGCCATCCTTTTCTGAGGCTCTGCAGAGGCTGCACCGCCCTGTGGACACAAGCGATGTCTCTCCGGGCAGCGCCGCGTGGCAACGGCTTGCCTATGACGAACTTCTAGCAGGGCAATTGGCGCTCGGTCTTGTGCGCCAGAGCATCAAAGGCCAGCGCGGGCGGAGTGTGAAGGGCAGTGGCACAGTCCGCGCGCACATCGCCGATGCCCTCCCCTTCTCGCTTACAAGTTCGCAGCGTGACGCGATTAATGAGATAGAAGCTGACATGGCTGCCGCACAGCGCATGTTGCGTTTACTGCAGGGCGACGTCGGCTCTGGCAAGACAATTGTTGCTTTGATGGCAATGAGCATCGCAGTAGAAGCGGGCGCGCAAGCCGCTTTTATGGCGCCCACCGAAGTGCTCGCCCGCCAGCATCTGGACACCATCACTCCGCTCACGGAGAAGGCGGGACTGCGCATCGCGCTTTTGACGGGCCGCGAGAAGGGCCGGGGCCGCAAGAATATTCTCGATCGGCTGGCAGCCGGGGAGATCGACATTCTGATCGGCACGCACGCGCTGTTTCAAGCCGACGTCGTCTTTCATGACCTCGCATTCGCGGTCATTGATGAGCAGCACCGGTTCGGGGTCCACCAACGCCTATCCCTTCAATCGAAAAGCAAGGGCGCAGGAACCGACGTGCTGGTCATGACGGCTACTCCGATACCGCGCACACTACTGATGACGCACTATGGCGACCTCGACGTTTCGCGGCTGACCGAGAAGCCACCTGGGCGCAAATCCGTGATCACTACAAAGACGTCAGTTGATCGCATTGAGGAGGTCATCGATGGTATCCGCCGTATGCTTCTCCAAGGCGCGCAGGTCTATTGGGTGTGTCCACTGATTGAAAGCTCGGAGGCAACCGAGCTTGCAGCGGCCGAAGAACGGCACGGGCATTTATCTCAAATGTTTGGCAAAGATACAGTCGGCATCTTGCACGGTGGCATGTCAGCACAAGCGAAAGATAAGGCCATGGATGCTTTCGCGGGCGGGCACCTAAAGATACTGGTGGCAACCACCGTCATCGAGGTTGGCGTCGATGTGCCGAACGCATCGATTATGGTCATCGAACACGCCGAGCGCTTCGGGCTGGCGCAGTTACATCAATTGCGTGGCCGCGTTGGCCGCGGCGAGCGTCAGTCCTATTGCATGCTGCTCTACAAAACGCCGCTGAGTGAAACAGCGAAGGCCCGGCTCGATATGATGCGCGAGACGGAGGATGGATTTCTTATCGCCGAGAAGGACTTGGAGTTGCGTGGTGGGGGCGAGGTTCTTGGTGCGCGCCAGAGCGGTTCGCCGGGATTCCGCGTCGCCGAAGTACCAAACTTTGAAGCGCTGCTAGGCGCTGCGCGAGATGACGCGAAACTGGTCTTGGCAAGCGACCCAGACTTGGCAAGCACTCGCGGCGCCGCGCTGCGCACCCTACTCTACATTTTCGAGTGTGATGAGGCGGTACGGCTCTTCCGCGCCGCGTAACAATCTTTTGTTGGCTAAGCGGTTTTGGCCGGATCCGATGGCTGCGGCTCAGCCCGCCTCGCCTGCTCAGCCAATTCTTTAAGCTTGGCCTGCGATTCCGGGGTCACCATCCCAGCTGAGATGATCACCTTTGCCGCGTCCTCAAATTTCATGTCCAGGATGGTCACGTTTCGACGTGGCAGGAAGCAGACGAATCCGGTCGGCGGCACGACACCGGTCGGCATGAACACGGTCACCAAATCGTCCTCACCCCCGGGCTTCACGAGTCCGACTTCTCCCGTTGTATCCCCCGTTACAAACACGATCGACCACAGTCCTTTGGAAGGAAATTCGATAAGACCAACTTTTTGGAAGACATGGCCGGAGCCGGTGGCGGTCACGACGGATTCGAAGATCTGCTTTAAGGCGCGATAGACGTTACGCAAGATCGGCATTCCGCTCAGCATCACCTCGCCCAAACTTATAAGGGTGCGGCCAAGCAGGTTAGCGGCCAATGCACCGATAAACGTCAGCAGCGCGATGGCAATGATGAGCCCGATTCCCGGGACAGCGAACGGGAGGTAAGTGTCGGGCAGGTAGGCGGTTGGCACGAACGGTTTGATCCAAGCGTCCAAGACATTGATGAACCACCATGCGATATAGATGGTGATTGTAACGGGCCCGACGACGACGAGACCCGTCAGGAAATAGTTCCTCAGGCGAGCACCGAGATGCCACTCTGCCGTTTCTTCCTGTTTGGTCAGACGCTCCAGCCCGGCACTCAACCCCGCTGAGCCGTTTGGCGAAGCACTATCCTTGGGCCTCGGCGCGGTCTTTATCATGGCATGCCCTCGGTAGTAGCTATTAGGCGGCCGCTCTGGCTGGCCAACTCACGCTACGCAACCTTCACACGGATTGAAGCAGAGCAGAAGAGCGGGCGCCGCGGAGCGAGTAGTGTCGTTGCCGAGGCGGCTCCGCAGTGGTCGATAATTTACTATTGGCTTACGACTAGGCAGTCGAACCCACTCGTGCGTAGCGTACCGCATAACTTCTGCGGCTCCTTGGCATTGGCATACGGCCCGACTCTTACGCGATAGAATGTCCCCATACTGCCGATGATCTTTTCGTCCACGACTGGCTGCCGCTGCCCGAACTTTCCAGCGTACTTTTGCATCAGATTCTCCACCACGCGTTCGGCTTCACTGCGGGAGCGGACGGCCGCAACCTGTAAACGGAATTTTCCTGAAGGCGCGGCTGCAATTTTGGGTTTGCTTGGCTTAGCTGCAACGATTGGAGGCGGAGCGGCAGCCGCCTGCGTGGCAATCGGCGGGGCTACCTGGGGAGCTTCCTTCGGCCTAGAGGGAAGCGGCGCTGCGGCCACCTGTGTGGCAAACGGCGGGGCGACCTGCGCTGGCTTCTTCGGCTTAGAAGGCGGCGGCGCTGCGGCTACCTGCGTGGCAAACGGCGTGGTGACCTGGGCAGGCTTTTTTGGTTGGGCCGGTAGCGGAGCGGTTGCGACTTGTGTCGTCTGATTCCAGCTCGACGTTTTCGGATTAGCTGCGATCGACGCGGTGGTACCATCTTCTTTGCTGGGGTTGGGGGCTGGCTTACTAGATGAACCACCACCGCCAGTGAAGAGGTTTGTTATGCTGCTGAAGAACCCGCCGCCGGAACTTTCTGAACCAGACGCGCTCGACGAACTGCCGCCCACGCTGGGGGTGCTCGCAGGAGTTGTGGCAACTGCAGAACCCGGAACTAACGTAGCGGCTTTCGCTACCGGCGGCGCAGAGGTGGTGCCCAAAGTCGCGGTCTCCCAGCCGCTTAGGCTCGAGGCTGCCTCGGAGGCGGTCTCAGACGCAACAACGACTGATTCCGACGCTTCGGGCGCGTTACTAATGCCCGCCTCGCGGTAGGCATCAGTGCGGTTGTTCAAGGCGTCTGTTTTTTGCGACTTCGTTAGACCCTCTCTTAACCAGACTGCGCTCGTTAGATCAGAAATCGCTTGACCCGGCTTACCCGTCTTTCGAAAGGAGATTCCCCGATGGTACAGCGCCTTTGCCATCTGCGGCTTTCCGAGATCGCCAGAGCGAACAGCCGAGCTGAGATGCTTGATCGCCTCGGAGAACTTTCCGGCCTCGTAGGCCTTTATTCCAGCGCTATAGAGCTTCTGGCCAGGGGGCGCTGATACTGGCTTGACTTCAGCAGCGCCTTTCGCCGCTCCAGGCTTCGCTGAGGATCCGGGTGCGGACGCTGACTTTTTCCCACCTGCCGCCTGCGTTGGCCCATCGAACGCGGCCGCGGGCCAAACCCCGACAACGATCAAAAACGCAGTGTATGCCAGAATGCGCAACCCATTCCCCCCTTTGAATTGCTCGGGATTTCCGAGGGCTGTGGCGCCGGATTCCCTGTGGAACGACGTTAAGTCAACCAGCACTTAGAGGCAAATCCGCGGCCGGCCCAAATCGGGCGTTTTCCCCTATTCCACGGTCA
>JAUVPN010000273.1 GCA_030598645.1 Hyphomicrobium sp.
AACATTTGTAGGCCGGCGCGCAAGCAGGGCTTCCTGCCATCGCGATCGTTCCTCCTTCTTGCGCCTGGACCACAGAAGAACGGTTCGCGCGCCGTGAACTAGGAGCTTTCTCAGATAGCCATCTCCCGTGACAATGCCGTGCCGAATGATGGCAGCGGGGAAGCGTGGCGGCGGTAGCAGATCCGGGTCATTCGGCAACGCTACAATCGCCAAGAGCCTGAAGCCAACCAGTTAACGTGACAATGTCTGTTGGGGTGCTGGCTACCGGAACAGCGGTTTTGGATTGGCGCTCTACCAACGGTGGCGTCGCAGCAACGCGCAGCCAAAGCCTTGTCTCTCTTGTCGACCTATCATGAATAAACATCCTGTGAGGCAACGCATCCTGCTAGGTGGGATCTTCAAACCTTGACCGATCAAACTTAGAGAACAATAATCTAGATGGCCATAAAACTATCATGAAGCCGATGAGAAATACAGAACTCGAACTGAAGCTATCACTGAGCAAGGACGAGCTGGAACGATTTCGCCGTCGACCAATCCTGCGCGAATTAGCGATTGACCGCCCGAAGCGACGCAAGCTGAGGTCCATTTACTTTGACACGCCAGATTTGCGACTCCATCGCGCAAAGATGTCTTTGAGGGTCCGTAAAAAAGGTCGGAGATGGCTGCAAACAGTCAAATGTAAGACGCAAATTCAACACGGTTTGTCGAACCCAATCGAGGTTGAGAACTATGTAAAGAGAGCTGAGCCGGACCTCGAGCGCATCGGCGATGAGGCTCTTAAGCAGCAGCTCATAGACCTCATATCTGACCAGCCATTAAGGCCCGCCTTCGAAACGTCAATCTGGCGAACGACACGCAATGTTGAATTCCCTGGGGCTGGCACCATCGAGCTCGCACTCGATCGCGGTGAAATTCATGCCGGTGGCAAGACCAAAGACATATGCGAAGTTGAGCTTGAGCTTAAAACCGGCCGGCCGCAGGCCTTGTTAAGGGCGGCTAAAGCTCTTTTTGCCGAAGATACGATCACTGTTTCTAGGCAAAGCAAAGCGGAACGCGGATACACGCTCTTAAATGGCGCAGTCAGGAGAAATATCAGATCGCCGCGGCCACATAAGGGACGCAAGCCCGTACTTCACGCGAGGATGTCGAGCCCCGAAGCGCTATGCGAAGTCGGTCGAGCCGCAAGTGATCAGATCCTGGATAATTGGCGAGCGGTTCTCGCTACGTCTGACCCGGAAGGAGCTCATCAACTTCGGATAGGATTGCGTAGGCTCCGCACGGCCAGCCGTGTTTTGAAGTCCGCAAACTTAGATACAGACATGATGCGCCTGGCGCGCGAAGCCCGTGACATGGCCCGGATTGTTGGCCAACTCAGGGATGCTGACGTACGTCTCAGCGACATCTATGCGCCGGCGGCCAAGGAGATTTTTGGAAAGAATTGTGAGACACCGTTGCGTGATGTGCTTAAAGGGCACCGCGAACGCGAACGCATTTCAGTTCGCGCTAGTCTGGCTGGTGCGCAGTGGTCAAGCTTGAAGTTAAACTGTATATTTTTCGAGCACGCCATTGCTCGTTCAACTGGTTCAATGAGCGAGATCCAAGGCCGCGAGATTGTCTCCATTGCGCGTCGAGCATTGAAAAAATGTTGGCGGCGGGTACGTAAATGGGGCTGCCGGTTGGATAAGCTTTCGTTCCACGAGCGCCACGAGATGCGAAAAGACCTCAAATCGCTGCGCTATGCCACAGAGTTCTTTCTGCCGCTCTACTCGCCGAAAGAAGCGCGAGAGTTTCTGAAGCAGCTTAAGAGGCTTCAGGATGTCTTTGGTTATTTAAATGATGTGGCTATGGCAGAACAGTTATCCGCGATTGTCGATAGCGCGTACCCAGATCGGGCAGATCTTCAGCAGTGCGTCAAAACCATTCATCATTGGCACCAAAGCCGAGCTGACCTAGCTTGGAATGACGCCCAACGACGCTGGAAGAAGCTGGCCGACACGCCGCGGTTCTGGCGGTGAATGGGATCACCAACCTGCCGAATTTTGTATTCCCAAATGCACGGCCCGCAACGTCAGTACGGGCCGCGCCAGTGGTTTTTCGGTCAAAGCATGTTGACGCTTGGCCGTAGTCAAAGGCTATAGCACAAAACTTTGTCTGGCGATGTCACAGCAACCCGGTGAGGCTGGCATGGTGTGCTCTCACTCATTGATGCACACCGTCACCTATCACCGCTGTCGCTTTCCACCCGAGATCATCCGTCTGGCTGTAATTCCGATTTCCTCTAAGCTTTCGGGATGTCGAAGACCTGCGGGCTGAATGAGGTATCGATGTCTCCTACGAAACAGTCTGGTCGGTAAAGTTTGGCCTCGTCTACGCCAGAAAGCTCAGGAGTTCTCATCCACCTCCAGACATCCGCTGGCATCTCAGTGAGGTATTCGTCTCGACTAATGGCAGGAACATATATCAGCGGCGTGCGGCGGATTGTGAGGGCGAGGTTTTGAATGTCCTGGCCCAATCCCGCCGCGACAGGAAAGCCGCGCTGAAACTGATGCGTAAACTACTCAAGACGCATGGCTTCGCATCGGCTGCGATCATAACAGACAAGCTGCCCTCCTTTCGCGCTCGCCGTACTCTCGACCGGTACTGAGGCCGTGCATCTGACGAGCGTCTGGTTGATTAACTTGGTCGCATCCCAGAAACCTCCGGGCCGACATCCGGCGCGCGCTATCATTCCTTCTTTGGCTCGGGTCGACGGAACAAATCGTAGACCTCGTGTCGTCGTTCCTCGAGGCGTTGGTTGAAAAGCTTGTTCGCCTTGGTGTCGGGGAGCGACTTCCAATCGTCGCTCTGTTCCGCCAGGTCCTCGGCGAGTATCCAAGGATGCAAGTAGCTTTTCAAAACAATCGGCCACATAGCCGCCAGTTGCTGGTCGCTGACGAGTCCCCCGAGTCGCCAGAGCTTGCTGTTATCGATGATGACGTAATCGATCTTCGCCCGGTCGAGGATCTTGGCTTCCTCGGCGCTCGTGAAATCAGCGGCTTCGCTCAAAGCTTTCCTGAAATCGCGGACCGTATCGAACCTCTTGTCTTTCAGCTTTGCCAAGCTGTCGGTCGCGATGCCATCCTTCTCCAGACGCTCCATGACCGGGGTCGAGACGACATACGATGCGTCCTTGTAGACCTCCTGGTTGAAAACGTTTGCAGCAGCGGTGGACTTGTCGACTCCATCTGAAGACTGACGGCCTCGCCTTACGATCTGAGGGGACATAATTGCAGAAATGAGTTGCACCTCATTGGCGTGAAATGGTCGGTTCATTGTTAGCGTGCAACGAACGCAGTTTCATTGACGTCATGCTGGAGTCCGCTTTCAGGGGGCAGCGGCTGTGGTAAGCGCCGCCAATGACGTGACAGCATTTCGTTCCGACCCCACCTTCCCGTAGCTTGGGATGCCCCCCGGGAAGCGCCATAGACTCTCGGGAGCCATCGGTCGTATCCTAGCCGTAACCTCAAACCCCTCAACGTGGTGCCGCTGTGGTCAAGGAAGTTCACCGCAGGCTTGCCGCTATTCTCGCCGCCGATGTGGTCGGCTATAGCCGCCTCATGGGCGAAGACGAAGCGGGCACGCTGGCCGCGCTCAGAGCCCACCGCGAAGAGCTGATC
>JAUVPN010000210.1 GCA_030598645.1 Hyphomicrobium sp.
TCTTCATCCTCAAATAAATCAACATCAAAATGATAGTGACTCGTATTTTTCTTGGTCAAAGTTTCGCCCACGCTAACCCCCATCCTACTTAACAGCGGGCCGATATTATCGGTTGTTCCTATAAACTCATACTGACTAATGGTTTTTTGGATAAAAGCATCGTCGTTGCTAGATTGTCCTCCCAATATTACCCGCGCCTGACAGTTAAGGAATAGTCCACGATGTTTTAAAAGTAAGTGCATTATTGCACACCTTTTGCTTAAATCCGCAGACCTGATTTCGAGAGACATCTCCTGAATTCGCGGCGGATGACTAAAAAAAAACTCCGGCGTCCGGCGGCCAATCTCGATGAGCCAGTTGAAATGTGATATAACCTGTGCTTTTGGCTCCCGCATGCAAGCGAAGTAACGGATTTTTCTGTTTGTAATTTCACCCAGCAAATCCCTAATGACGGGATAAGTCACGTGGCCTGAAAGCCAGTCAGCCTCAACTGCCCGTTCTTTGAAAAGATCTCGTTTATTGATGAAGTTCGCAACTTGGGAATACCCCTTGCCAAAGCCGTTTTCAAGGCAGTGATTTATTGTTGAGCCAGCCGCCTTAGGGATGTGGACGAAAAACACGAGATCACTTTGTTTCATGAATAAGGTCCTGAGTCGCTCAATGGATAGGTGGACATCCAAGTTGGTTTGTAGAGTCTATGTACGCTTGGTGGTCCTGGCGAAGCTGGGGTGCGGTCTTTGGTTTCGCCTAGACGGACCATGCCTCGTGAGCAGTTCTCCGACCAAAAGCCACGCGGGCCCGAGCATCGTCTTGCGGTAACGGATGGCGAAATTGAACCAAGTAACGTAAGGCCAGGATTCGAACCTCGGGGAGGAGTTCAGTAGCTCTCGAAACAGCATGCGCCCGCTTTCTATCTTGGCAGCCGCCTGCACTCTTTTTCCCGGTCCCGAGCAAGCGATAGCTCTATGCCTCACATTCCTTATAATGCCAAACGCTTCTCGGCCTTCTTGTAAAGTTCAATGTCGAGACGGTTATGGTCACTGAGCACGTCCACCCAATTAGGTGGAAGGGGCAGTTCTCGACCTTTCGTTATGTTGAGCCGTCCAACCGAAAGAGTCCGGCCGAGGTCTGATGAAAGCGTCGCCCGCAGGTTGACGAGTGTGCTCGTGGTTGCCAGGTAGTCGCAGCGCTCAAGCGATTCTATGGCCCGCGCCAGCATCGTATCGTAGTCATTGCGCTGACCGGTCAGAAGCGCCTCGTGACGCGCGTCAATTCCGTCAAGGGGTTCAAGCTCCAATGTGCCGACCAGAAACCGACAAGCTAGATTGTCGGGATGCGGTACCCGGCCATTCTTGATCTCGCCGCAAATAAACTCAGGATCGACTCCATGATCCCGGACCTGATGGCGCAATAATGAGAGTGATCTCTGCACAGGATCACGAATGACAATAATCGTCCTCACGCTATCGCCAAGCATCCTAGCGCACGACAAATGATAATGGCCCCGCATGAGCCCAACACTGGCAGAAGACACCCGCAGCGCGGCTGCTGTGACCTGAAGCGGCGGGTATTGCCCCAGATTGCGGTGGATCATGCAGGCATCTGGCATCACCTGCCACGGCTCGTACAAGCGTTCCAGACCGTCACGCAAAGTGGTTCCGGCAGATTTGGGGATGTGACAGAAGAACAAAGGGAATTCCGGGCGCTTATTGGCAGCCATATCTTTGTCTCTTCTCTGCGTAATGCGATTTAGACAGGCGCTTCTTTATCTTTCAAAGAGAAATCTCCCCTGTCGAGGGTCAAGTTCGGGTTGTAGGCGGGGTCGTTGGTAAGGTGATTGCCCCAACGCAACGTCATGAGGTCGATCTCCCCACGAAAGCGTTCCATCTTTTCTGGAGTGTCCTCGTAGCCCCGCGAGGCGGATTCATGGTGATAGAGTTGAGCGAACGGTGTCCAGATGTTGCGATATCCGAGCTCTCTCACCTTCAGGCAGAAGTCGATGTCGTTGAAGGCAACGGCAAGGCTCTCGTCGAGGCCGCGCGCCGCCTCGTATACGGAGCGGCGGACGAGGCAGCACGCCGCGGTAACAGCCGACATCGATTGGGTCAGTCCGGCTCGGCCATTTGTTCCCAGATGGCCGCGCGGCACATGCTTGTGGGCATGCCCTGCGACACCGCCAATTCCAAGGATGACGCCGCCATGTTGAAGGGTTTCGTTTGGATACCATAACCGTGCCCCAACAACGCCGACGCCGGGTCGGATCACGTGGCTCACCATTTCCGCCAGCCAATCGGGGCTGATGACCTCAACGTCGTTGTTGAGGAGGCCAACAACCTCGCCAGTGGTTTGGGTGACGCCTAAATTATTTAGTGCTGGAAAATTGAACGGCCGATCATCACGAAGCACTTTCACGTTCGCTCGTCCAGAAACCGAATTCAGGTAGTCAAGGGCTTCCGGTTCATCGCTGCCGTTATCGATGATGAGGAGTTCGTAGTTGGAGTAGTCGGTTTTGAGAAAGATGCTATCAGCGCAGGTTCTGAGGAGGTCTATCCTATTACGCGTGAGGATGATGAGACTGACGAGGGGTGCAGGTTCCGGCAGCGCGTACTTGATCCGGTGGTATGACGGCACCTCAGGGTGAGGCAATACCTCTGCGTCGATGCCTCCCCGCTGCAAATGCTGTCTGATCGCGCGGCGGGCGGCATTGGGTGCGTAGTCTTTCGCGGAGATGGTCGAGGCCGTGCTCTGGGAATGCGCGCGCCAATGATAGAGTATGCGCGGGATGTGCGAGATCTGCGAATCGTCGAGCTCCTCACAAAAGCGCAATGCGAGGTCATAGTCTTGAGAGCCTTCGAATCCACTGCGGAAGCCGCCAATTCTTTCGAACCGAGCGCGCTTGTAAGTGCCGAGATGGCAGATCATGTTTTGGGATAGGAAAAGGTCGTAGTTCCAGTCTGGCTTAAAGTAAGGCTCATGCCGGAGCCCCGCTTCATCGATCTTATCCTCGTCGGAGTAAATTAGCTCAACGGCAGGATGCGCATTGATCTCTTCGGCAATCCAATAGAGCGCGTGCTCGCTCAACACATCGTCATGATCGAGAAGGGTAACAAACTCACCAGTTGCCAGTCCAAGAGCGGTATTGCTAGCCGCTGATATGTGGCCGTTTGTCTCCCGAAACTTGACCTTTATGCGGGAGTCGTTCGCAGCGCATTCCTCAAGAACGCGCCGCACGTGCGGCTCAGTTGATGCGTCATCAGCAATGCAGAGTTCCCAATCAGGGTAGAGTTGGGCACGTACGGAGTCGATTGCTTCCCGCAACCAATGCTCGGGCGTGTTGTAGGTTGGCATGACAATGGAAATCAGCGGCCGATGCGCCAATTCCGCTATGCGGTTTCTGATTCGCAACCGATCATCATCGGACAATCTATCGTGCTCAGCAACCCAAGCTTGATATGGATCAGTTCCTCGTACGGTTGCTGATTCCTTCCCCGCGTTTGGATCGAGAAGTGGTTTAGGTAAAGAGCTGAGAGCTGTGTTCTTCAATCGCAACTTTGCGAAAGGTGACCGCGGCGTCATATGAGCCGCTCTGCGGACTACCCGATCAGCTAGATGCTGATTGAACCGCTTCTCAGTGAAGATCTGCTTGATAGCGCGAAACGGCATTGTCAGCTTCCATGAGGTCGAGCTGCGGAAGTGGTGAATGAGTTCTTCACGGTCTCGATGGGCGTCATGCACTAGTGCATTTCGTTCGCGTTCCCGTTCGGCCAACGCTCCCGCGAGTTGCTCGGTCTCGGCGTTCTTCTTGTCGACAGCCGCGTCCAGCTCGGTGACCTGACTGTCGCGTTCTGCAAGCGCTGAAGCCAACTGTTCTGATCTCTTCTCGGCCTCGCCGAGCGCCGCCTTGAGGCCGACCCATTCCCGCTCCCACTCGGCCAATGTCGCCGCGAGCCGCCCGGCTTTGGTGCGCGCGTTATCGACAGTCGCGCGTAGTTCGGTGATCTGCTTGTCCCGCTCAGCGAGCGCTGTGGTTAGCTCGGCCGTTTTTTCCTCCGCCTCGCCGAGCGCCACCTTGAGGCCGCCCCCTTCCTGCTCGCGCTCGGCCAATGCTGCGCCGAGCTGCTCGGCCGTGGCGTTCGTTTGATCAACAGTTGCGCTGAGGTCGGTGATCTGCGTCTTCCGTTCAGCGAGCGCGGCAGTCAGCTGTTTTGACCTCGTCTCGGCCTCGCCGAGCGCAGCCTTGAGGCTGACCCTTTCCTGCCCCCGCTCGGCCAATGTCGCGGTAAGTTGTTCCGACTCCTTATTCGCTTGGCCAATTTCCGTCTTGAGGTGGACAAGATGCTTGTCCCAGGCGCTCCGTGCGTCAGCCTGTAGCCGGTGGAGGATCGGAGCCGCATGATTGAACTCCCGGCGAATGGTGTCGAGGGTCGCCATCGCTGCTTTCGATGCAGGACTATGCTCGAGCACGAGCAGGGCGGAGTAGGCCTCGCCAATCCAAACGCGAATTGAGGCGTCGAGGAGCACATCCTCGGTCGTGTGCGTGTGATGACGGTGTGCCTGGTCAAGGAATTGCGCGACCTGTCCGGCGATATCATCGGCGGAATAGGGCCAAGCGACCCGCAGAGCCTCGGTTATGCTCTCCAACGTGGCGCGCCAGTCGGTCAGCAAGGCAGCGTAGCTGATGATCACCCGGCTGCGCGAGCGCGTCGCTGCTTCGCTGTCCAGCACGTGCCGTAGCCACTGCAGAGCGACATCGGTCCGCAACAATCCATCGCGGCGTTCCAGCGACTCCGCGACCTCGAGCGGGTTGCGGATGATGTTCACTATACGCGGGCCGATGCCCGCATCTTCGAGGGCATCTAAGAAGAGCGGTGCAAACCGACAGATGCGTGGATCCTTGAGGACGAAAAGCGTCGCGTCACCGAACTCGGCCGCGAGAAGATCGCCGATCTCAGCCTTGATGTCCCGGCGGCGCTTGACCGGCAGACGCCCCACTTCGAGTGCGCGCCAATCTTGCCAAGTGCTGCCAAGCTCTTCGAGGAGCTGGTCGTGATATTGAGCGAGGGTGTCAGATTCCCA
>JAUVPN010000168.1 GCA_030598645.1 Hyphomicrobium sp.
GGAGAACATACGTCTACTTCTCGTTGGCGGAGGATGAAAAGAATGGGCTTGCGTGTATCTCTAAGCTGCCCTTCTCGATGAATGTGCTTCTGGAGAACCTCCTGCTACACGAGGATGGCCGTTCCGTTACCAAGGACGACATTCTGGCTATGGCGGCCTGGGTCCAGGACAAAGGCAAGGCCGGCAAGGAGACCGGCTTCCGGCCGGCGCGGGTGCTGATTCAGGATTTCACAGGCGTTCCAGCCGTCGTCGATCTGGCCGCCCTGCGCGATTGCATGAATAGCCTCGGCGGCGATCCCAAAAAGATCAACCCGCTGGTTCCGGTTGATCTCGTGATTGATCACTCAGTCATCGTGGACGAGTTCGGAACCCCGCAGGCATTCGAACACAACGTGGAGCACGAATACCACCGCAATGGTGAGCGCTATAACTTTTTGAAATGGGGCCAAGGCGCGTTCGACAATTTTAGAGTCGTCCCGCCGGGTACAGGCATTTGCCACCAGGTCAACCTGGAGTTCTTAGCACAGACCATTTGGACAAAGACGCTTAGCGACGGCACGAAGCTTGCCTATCCCGACACGCTTGTCGGCACCGACAGTCATACCACGATGGTGAATGGTCTTGCGGTATTGGGGTGGGGTGTTGGCGGCATCGAGGCGGAGGCAGCCATGCTCGGCCAGCCACTATCGATGCTCATCCCAGAGGTAATCGGCTTCAAGCTCACTGGCAAACTCAATGAAGGCGTGACGGCAACCGACCTGGTGCTGACCGTAACGCAGATGCTGCGCCAGAAGGGGGTCGTCGGAAAATTTGTCGAATTCTATGGGTCCGGCCTCGACACCATGCCGCTTGCTGATCGCGCAACAATTGCCAACATGGCGCCGGAGTATGGGGCAACGTGCGGGTTCTTCCCCATTGATACCGAGACGCTTAACTACCTTTCAATGTCAGGACGCGAACCCTACCGCATTGCGCTGGTCGAGGCTTATGCAAAGGCACAAGGCCTTTATCGCGCCGCGGACGACGCGGACCCCATCTTCACCGACACGCTGGAACTTGATCTGAGAACCGTTGTTCCCTCGCTTGCCGGCCCAAAGCGACCCGAAGGGCGTATCGCGCTCACCGACCTTAGCGCCGGATTCGCGAAGGCTCTCGAGACCGAATACGACAAACCGGGTGAGCTTGCCGAACGGGTTAAAGTTGCCGGCCAAGATTTTGACATCGGCCACGGGGATGTCGTCATCGCAGCAATTACGAGCTGCACTAATACGTCGAACCCCAGTGTGCTAGTTGCAGCGGGATTGCTTGCGCGCGCGGCTGTCAAGAAAGGTCTGAAGACCAAGCCGTGGGTCAAGACTTCGCTAGCGCCTGGCTCGCAGGTCGTCTCGGCGTACCTGGACTCGGCGGGGCTTCAGCCGTTCTTAGACCAGCTTGGGTTCAACTTGGTCGGCTTTGGCTGTACCACTTGCATCGGGAACTCCGGTCCACTCGCGCCGGAGATTTCTAAGGCAATCAACGATAACGGAATCGTTGCTGCCGCGGTCTTGTCTGGCAATCGCAACTTCGAAGGCCGCATTAGCCCCGACGTGCAGGCTAACTATCTGGCGTCCCCGCCGCTTGTTGTTGCTTATGCGCTAGCTGGTTCGGTGCAAAAAGAGTTAGCGCAAGAGCCCATCGGCACCGGGCAAGACGGACAGCCGGTGTTCTTAAAGGATATCTGGCCCTCCTCACAGGAGATTCAGAAGTTTATCGCGGAGAACATAACAAAAGAGCTGTTCGTTGAACGATATGCCGACGTATTCGACGGCGATGCAAGCTGGCGCGCCATCGATGTCCCCGGCAGCCTCACTTATGGCTGGGAGGACGCATCCACCTATGTGCGCAATCCACCTTACTTTGATGGCATAAGCAAAACACCTGACGACATTTCCGATATCACCAGCGCACGCATACTCGGGCTGTTTGGCGATAAGATCACAACGGATCACATATCACCGGCTGGCGCGATCAAACCATCATCGCCGGCAGGCGAATACCTTACTGAGCGCGACGTCGCCATTGCGGACTTCAATCAGTACGGTACGCGGCGCGGCAACCACGAAGTGATGATGCGGGGAACATTCGCCAACATCCGAATCAAGAACCATATGGCTAAGGATTCTGCAGGGAACGTTAAAGAGGGCGGCTTCACTGTTCACCATCCTTCCGGTGAATCTATGTCGATCTACGACGCAGCTGTGCGTTATCGCGACGAGGGCGTGCCGCTCGTCGTGTTTGCGGGAACAGAGTACGGCAATGGTTCCTCACGCGACTGGGCGGCTAAGGGAACGAAACTGCTGGGCGTAAGAGCAGTCATCGCACAATCCTTTGAGCGCATTCACCGATCGAACTTGGTCGGCATGGGCGTGTTACCCTTCGTTTTCGAAGAAGGCGCAAGCTGGCAATCGCTCGGTCTCAAAGGTGACGAGACTGTAATGATTAGGGGCCTTGCTGGTCTGCAACCGCGCCAATCCTTGACCGCAGAAATTATCTTTGCCGATGGCACCACCAAAGAAATACCGATCCGCTGCCGGATCGATACCCTCGACGAGCTCGAGTACTTCAAGAACGGCGGTATTTTGCACTACGTTTTGCGTGATCTAGCTGCCGCTTGACGGCGTGTACATGCTCCGAGCGTGAGCGCGAAAAGCCATTATCGAACAGAGCGTTACGATGACTCAATCTTTCGTGACACGCGGTTGAAGCCGGCGAGCGGGGCACTTACTCTATCACTAGAAGTTTTTGATTTAGGTTTGCCTCAATGCGGTTGGCCCCATTTTTTGCCCTTGCGTTCGCGCTCGTCGTCCCATCCTCCAGTGTGATGGTTCACGCCGCACCACTCGATCCATTCTTCCCGCCTGCAAAGAACGTGCTCGAGCTCTTTACGAGCCAGGGCTGTGATACCTGCCCTCCAGCTGATAAGGTTTTGCGAGAGTATTCGGAACGAGACGATATTATCGCCATCACGCTGCCCGTCGACATCTGGGATTATCTCGGTTGGAAAGACACGCTTGCCTCCCAAAAGAACAGCGAACGGCAGAAAGCCTACGCGAAAGCGCGAGGAGACGGCGCTATTTATACGCCACAAGTCGTCGTCAATGGCCTCATCGGCGTGAATGGCAGCAAGCCCGGCGAAATTGAAGAGGCGATAAAGACAACCGAAGGCGAGCTAAAATCGATGCGAGTGCCTATTCGCTTCTGGCACGAGCGCAATACAATTTACATCGACGTCGGCGAAGCACCGCCAGGCGCTAATCTCAAGCAGGCCATTGTGTGGTTCGCCGTTATTCAGAAGTCAGCAAAGGTTCCCGTTGAGCAGGGTGAAAATAAAGGCAAGACGCTGACTTACACCAATATCGTGCGCGAGATGTCGCCTGTTGGCGTTTGGAAAGGTAAGCCACTTAGCATGGCTTTAGCTCGCACTTCAGTCATGCGACCTGAGACCCAAGCAAGCGTCGTACTGCTCCAGGAAGGCCGGGGCGGCCCTATTATCGGCGCTGCGTGGACCGGCTTGTGGTAGAGCTACAGATCCTCATTCACGAACCCGCGCTTATTTAAGAGTCCGTTGACCTCTGGGGGCCGACCGCGAAAGGCGACGTAGGCTTCCAGCGGGTCACGCGCATTTCCGGCCGCGTAGATATGTTTCCTAAGTTTTCGCGCCATCTTCTGATCAAAAACGTCACCCGTCTCCTCGAAGGCAGAAAAGGCGTCAGCGTCCATGACCTCAGACCAAAGGTAGCTGTAATAACCCGCAGCGTATCCGCCCATGATGTGCAAGAAGTGAGGGATACGGTGTCGCATAACAATTTCGCTTGGCATGCCGATAAGCTCGAGCGTGTCGCGCTCAAACGCTTCGATATCGAGCTCTCCGTTGCCGGCAGTGCCGTGCAGCTTCATATCAATAAGGGCTGATGCCGCATATTCGACCGTTGCAAAACCTTGGTTAAAGTTTCGCGACCTTTTAACCTTTGCCAGCAGCTTCTGCGGCATTGCTTTTCCCGTCCTGTAGTGCACGGCGAAGCGCTGAAGAACTTCAGGCGTCATTAGCCAGTGCTCGTAAAGTTGAGAGGGCAGCTCAACGAAGTCGCGAGCGACGCTCGTGCCGGAAATGGAGGGATAGGTTACGTCGGAGAGAAGCCCGTGCAATGCGTGGCCGAATTCGTGAAAGAGCGTGCGCGCGTCATCGAGTGACAGCAATGTCGGCTCCCCTTCCGCGCCCTGCGCAAAATTTAGTACGTTGACGATAATTGGTCGGACATCGCCGGCAATCTTAGACTGCGAGCGAAAACTACTCATCCAAGCTCCGGAACGTTTTGAGGACCGGGCGAAATAGTCGCCGAGAAAAAGTCCAACGAAGCTGCCGCGCCGATCAGCTACCTTCCATGCGCGTACATCTGAATGATAGCGGGGGACGTCATGAAGCTCTTTGAAGCGAATGCCAAACAACCGCCTCGCCGTGTCGAAAGCCGCAGCAATAATATTGTCGAGCTCGAAGTAGGGCCGCGTGACCGCCTCGTCGAGGTCAAACAACGCCTTGCGCTCTTTCTCAGCGAAGTAGCGCCAATCCCACGCGGCGATCTCAAAATTCCCGCCCTCCATGCGAGCACGCTGGGCCAAGGCCTCGCGCTCCTGCTCAGCGCGTTTCACAGCCGCTGGCCAGACGGCTTTAAGTAGTTGGTCGACTGCCGCGGGCGTCTTGGCCATCGTTTCCTTAAGGGCATAGTCGGCGTAACTTTCAAAGCCCAACAGGCCGGCCACCTCCGCCCTCAAGCGCACGACTTCAGCGACGATAGCCCGATTGTCAGTAGGTTCGGCCGTCTCACCTCGCCTAATCCACGCGTTGAATGCCTCCTCGCGCAAATCCCGCCGGTCGGAGAACTGGAGGAACGGCTCAATACTTGAGCGCGAGAGCGTAATGACATGTTTGCCGGGCAGCCCCGCTTCAGTCGCGGCGCGCGCAGCGGATGCTCGCAGGGCCGGCGACAAGCCAGCAAGATCGCGCTCACCATTTAGGACCAAACGCCAAGACTGTTCATCTTTAAGAACGTTCTGAGTAAACTCGGTTGCCAGCAGTGCGAGGCGTTCGTTAATTGCAGCGACACGAGCCTTTGCCTTCCGGTTGAGTTTGGCGCCTGCGCGCACGAACCACGTATGATGGAGCTGAAGAACGCGGGCTTGCTCTTGCGTTAACCGCAAACGAGTCCGCCGCTGATACAGGTCCTCCACGCGGCGAAATAGTTTTGTATTGAGAAGAATGTTCGTTTGATGCGCGGCCAGGTGGGGAACCATCTCGCGTTCTATGCGCTGTAGCTCGTCATTCGTGTCGGTAGCGGTAAGGTTGAAAAAGACGCTGTTGACGCGATCAAGCATCCGGCCGCTTTTTTCTAACGCCGCAATTGTATTGGCGAATGTGGGCCGAGACGTCTGCGCCGTAATCTGCGCGATCTCTTTTCTGTGGGCTGCAATCGCATTCTTGAAGGCCGGCGCGAAGTGGACGGGCAAGATTTTAGCGAAGGGCGGGATGCCGAACGGACAGGACCTCGGGCCAAGAAGGGGATTTGATACCGGGCCAGCGCGGCCTGGTTTGCGTACATTCTTTAACGTTTTCGCTTTGCTTTTGTTGTTAAGCTTTCGTTGGCGCTTACTCATCTTCACTGGATCCTGGATCCTCTAGGACAGCTGAAACCTGAAGCCCCATCGAAATAGACATTTGCCGCGATGCCGCAAGCGCGAAAAGCCAAAAAAATTGGACCGGAACGAGTTGGTCCTAACGAGCGGCCTTATGAGCGAAGGGTGTTCGGGTAATTGCCTAATGTGGCCCGGTCCGTCGAAGATGCCCCGGGGGCTGGGGGGCTGAAAATCCAGGGCCTCTCTTTCAGGACCGGGCCAAGAGGCAACAACGGATAATAGGCAGTGCTTTGAGGCGGTTCATTGACCAGGGCAGGTCGTCAATCAGGCCAACTCGAGGAATTTCCGTGCCTTGGCTACCGATTAGGTGCGGTAGTTGCGCACCGCAACAGGCAATCGTGGTCAGCTGACCCTTGAAATTGATGTCGCCCAGCGCGATCATAATTATATTGTGACAAGGAGGCGCCCTTGAGCGAATCGGAACCCATAGCATTGAGCCCGCGTCAGGCGGGCAGGTTTCCACTCAAAGCGGGCCGGCCCGAAATAGGCCCCTTCGCAGCATTCGATCGGCACGAATTGAGCACTATCCTTGCTGTATACGGCCGCAAGGTCGCTGCCGGTGAATGGCGTGATTACGCCATCGAC
>JAUVPN010000066.1 GCA_030598645.1 Hyphomicrobium sp.
AGGCACTCGTTATGGCTCATATGGCACGCACACACGGCCTCAAGATTATGGTGGGCTCGATGGTCGCAACCTCGCTTGGCGTGGCCCCATCCTTGCTACTCGCGCAATGGGCCGATTGGGTCGATCTTGACGGACCGCTATTGCTGGCCCGCGACCGCGAACCATGTCTTTCTATCGTAAATGGCTGGATCGCCCCACCTACTTCCGATCTGTGGGGCTGAATTCCGCTTCTAACCAGAGCGCGCCCCCATGCCAGCCCTTAAGAAGCACGAAGCCCGCAGCCAACCCAATCAGTGCCAACGCCGCAGGCAGGAAGTACATCTGGCCACCGTATTCGGTATATAATGGTCCCGACACGAGCCCAACTGCACCCACTCCGAAGCCGGCCGCAACAACGGCATAAAGCGCCTGAGCGCTGCCGAGCCCTTTGTGTGGGACGGCGCGGGAAACAAAGAGCATTGCGCCCACATGAGCGGCGCCAAACGTCAACGCGTGAAGAGCCTGTAGCGGAATTAGCACTCCAAGCGGGGGATCGTACGCCATCACCGTCCACCGCAGGACGCCCGCAGCGGCGCCGGCGAGGATTAGCCCGACTGCGCCAAGCCGCTGCCCCAATGGCCCCGAGTAGGCAAACAAGATAACCTCGGCAATTACGCCGACGGCCCATAGCGCACCGATCCAGGAGCCGGAAAGACCCTGCGCTTCCCACTCCACCGCGCCGAACGTGTAGAATGTGGCGTGGGCGCCGTGAAGACAACCAATAGCGATGAGGAAGAACACGAAGAGACGCGACCTGATCATCCGCATTGGCAAGGAACTGCGCCAAGAAATCCAAGTTAAGGATGGCGCTTTCACGACGGGCGGCGGCCGAGGAAGCTGATGGGCAGATATGACCGCAACCGCTGCCGCCCCTGCTATCAGCCATACACCAACTCCCCCCCCGAACTCATCGATCAGCAAGCCACCCGCGAGGTTGGCAACGATGAATGTGACCGAGCCCCAAAGGCGCATGCGCCCATAATCGAGGCCCGCTACTCTCATGCTGGTGAGGGCGATAGTTTCGGTTAGTGGCATCATGCTTGATGTCGCCAAAACGAACGCCACTGCGACGACCAGGATCGCAACGTAGCTACTCATTTGACCCAATAGCAGTGCGGCTGCGAACGCACTCCACGCCAGCACGACAACCACCAACCGGTAATTGGCAATTTGATCGGCCAATAAAGTCACGTAAGGGGTTGCAATGATGCGGAGGAAGAATGGAGCCGCTATCACTGTCGAGATTTCTGTCGCCGTGAGACCTGAAAAATCGAGCCACACGGGCAGAAAGGGAACGAACATGCCATAGACAAAAAAAAGCGCGCCGAAGAACAACGATACGCGCACGCTGAGAGAACGACCGTCGCGGGCACGCTCTGTATTTTCAGGTGTCCGGATCTCATTTGTGTCGTCGGCCATTGCCCACTCATCGACGACCATGGTCGGTGTCCATGGCGAAATTCGTCACCGCGCGTCAGCGCGTGAACCCATAAAGCCAACAAGTGCTCAAATGTGGCACAAAAAGAAACCGGCCCGGAAAACCGGGCCGGTTCTTCAGCCAAAAGGCGGCGCCACTAAGTCGCCAGCCCAGTGCTCCCCCCGGAGCTCTATATCGATGCCAGAGCATCGCGTTCGACAGTTTTGTTGCAGAACCGAGCGCCTGCTTCAAGTAGGCGAGATCTGTTTCACCGCTCGTCGATGCATCAACGCCACACCCCGTTCAACCAAGAACCACCACAATCACTGCATCAGTACCGTTGCGGCTTCTTTCGCTCATATTGAAGTAAATCGACCGGACCCGCACCCCTCCCAAGTGAGAGGCCTTTAGCTGCGTGTAGAGCCCCATGAACAAAGCGTTTGGCGTCGAACACGGCCTCATTCGAAGGAGCGCCCTGCGCCAAGTATGCCACTATGGCCGCCGAAAAGGTGCAGCCCGTACCATGCGTATTGCGGGTAACTATGCGTGGCAGCGCCAGCCGGGTGACTGCCTGACCTTCGACGAGCAAATCGACTGCCTCTGGGCCCTCAGCGTGCCCTCCCTTGATGACGACCGCCCTACAGCCGAGGTCCAACAAGGAATGCGCTTGCGCAATCATTTCCGCCTCGTGCTTCGCCACCGGTTGGTCAAGAAGCCGGGCCGCCTCATACAGGTTAGGCGTCAGAATATCCGCAAGGGGGATAAGCTCGTCTCGCAGCACTTGCAGGGCATCAGATGCGAGCAGGGTATTGCCACTTGTTGCAACGATGACAGGATCGACAACAAGCGGGCGTAGGTCGTAGCGCTTGACAGCGTTTGCTACGGTCACAACTGCTGCGCGATCGTTGAGCATTCCCGTCTTGACGGCGCCTATCTTGATGTCGCCTGCAACTGCATCGATCTGCTGGCGGATGAAGTCCGGCGGTACGGCGAGAATACCCCTGACCCCGCTCGTGCTTTGCGCTGTCAGCGCCGTAAGCACGCTTGCGCCGTACACACCTAGCGCCGTAAAGGTCTTCAGATCGGCCTGGATCCCCGCCCCGCCCGAGCTGTCCGATCCGGCGATAGTGAGCGCAACTGGCGTGCGATCGGCGGCGGTAAGTTGGGTCATCGCGGATTTACCGGCTCGTGCCCCGTTCCATGATCTCCGTTTCCAGTCCTTCTGGCGTAATCCACGCCTCGATCTGGCTCAGAGCGGGGAAGGTATCGAGTAACCAGCTTCCAAACCAGTTTATTGACCCGGTAAGAAATAACAAACCGGTCATGATAAGGATTACGCCCATAGCCTTTTCGACTTTATCGAGGTGACCTCGAAACCTTTGCATGAAACTTAGGAATGGCCCGATCGCAACCGCAGCCAGTACGAAAGGAATACCAAGCCCAAGCGAATAAGCGAGAAGGAGCTTCACTCCCATGGTGAGGCTCGCCTCGTTAGCTGCGAGCGCAAGCACGGTCGCTAACACTGGCCCGATGCATGGCGTCCAGCCAAAGGCAAACGCGAGCCCAATAATGTAGGCACCAATGTAGCTGACGCCATGGTGGCGCGCGGTGTGATAACGCACTTCGCGATACAGCATTCCAATGCGGAACAACCCCAGAAAGTGCAGACCGAAGAGGAGGATGACGAGCCCAGCGATGATCTCCAGTTCGCGCTTATATGTATGGATTAACTGCCCGAACAAAGATGCGCCGGCACCGAGCCCCACGAACACAGTCGTGAAGCCCAGAACGAAGAGCAGCGAAGCCAGGACGACACGCCTCCACACATGCCCTTCCACGCCACCTTCTGCGGTAAACTCGTCTATGGTCGTGCCGCCTAGATAACCGAGATAAGGCGGCACCAACGGTAGTACACAGGGGCTGAGAAAGCTCACCAATCCAGCAAGCGCCACGCCGAGGTAGATGTGTGCATCAGCAAACATACAATCGCGTTATCCGATTTTGGGGCTCACGCTTGCGCGCGAACGAGTGCGGCTACGCCTGGCAATTCACGACCCTCAAGCCACTCCAAAAAGGCCCCGCCCGCAGTCGAGACGTAGGTGAAGCGATCCGTCACACCAGCCGCATTGAGGGCAGCTACTGTGTCGCCACCACCCGCCACGGAGACGAGCCTACCCGACTTGGTGAGAGCCGCCGCCACGCGAGCAAGCGCAAATGTGCCCTCTCCGAATGGCGGAATTTCAAAGGCGCCAAGCGGTCCGTTCCAGAGTAGCGTGCGGCACTCCGCCAGAACTTCCCTCATATGCGCGACAGATTTCGGTCCAACGTCGAGGATCATGGCATCGGCCGGTACCGCCAACGTCGGCACCACAGCGTGCGCAGTACCAGCGCGAAATTCTCTTGCGATCACCGCATCAATAGGCAGGACGACCGCACAGCCACGCTCTTTGGCCGCGGTCATGATTTCGCGTGCGGTATCGACGTAGTCTGGCTCTGCAAGAGACTTGCCGATCACCACCTGGTGCGACAACAAAAATGTATTGGCCATGCCGCCGCCGATGATTAGCTTGTCGACCCTACTTAACAGATGCTTGAGGACGGTAATCTTGGTTGACACCTTGGCGCCGCCTATTACTGCTGCGGTAGGTGGAGCCGGCTTGTCGAGCACGGACCGCAGTGCATTGATCTCCTCGATCATCAACGGCCCAGCATAGCTTGGAAGCAGCACCGTCAGACCGACAGTCGATGCGTGTGCGCGGTGGGCAGCGGAGAAGGCATCGTTGACGTAGATGTCACCGCAACGAGCAAGCTTGGCTGCAAATTTTGCATCGTTCTTCTCTTCGCCGGGATGGAACCGAAGGTTTTGCAGAATAGCAATCTCGCCAGGCTTGAGTACCGCAACGGCCGCTTCCGCCTCGGCGCCGACGCAATCAGGAACGAACTTAACCGGGACACCCAAGAGATCACCCAGCTTTCTCGCAACGGGACGCAAACTCATCTCTGGGTTTGGAACCCCTTTTGGACGGCCGAAGTGAGAGATCAGGACGATGCGCGCGCCCCGCGTACTCAGGTCCCTTAAGCCCAGAAGCAATCGTTGCAGACGCGTGATGTCCGACACTTCACCATCCCTGGTCGGAACATTGAGGTCTGCGCGCACGAGCACCCGCTTGCCCGCAACTTCGACGTTGGCAACCGTTTGAAGTTTGTCGAGGTTCATTCCCAGAGCATCCGAGGTTGCTAGGCTAATAGGCGTATCTTATCACACCCCGCCTTTGACAAGGCTTTGGGCAACCTCCGCCACTTTCTCCGCCGTCAAACCAAAGTGTTCAAACACCGTTGGCCCAGGCGCAGACGCGCCGAAGCCGGAAAGACCTACAAACCGGCCTTCGGCCCCTAGCCACTCATACCAGCACTGTATTACGCCGGCCTCGACCGCAATGCGTGGAACATTGCCCAGCACTTGCACCTGGTAAGCTTTGGATTGCTCGCGGAAAAGCTCGAATGATGGCATTGAGACAACGGCTGCACGCACATCGGCCTTTGCAAGTGCATCGGCGGCAGCGACTGCCATCCCCACTTCCGCACCGGTGGCCAAAAGCGTTACGTCGCGCTTCCCTTCCACCTCTCTGACAACGTACGCACCTTTCGCGCTCAAATTCTCCTTGGTTGCGCCGTGCCTCACATGCGTGACCCCTTGGCGGGACAAAGAAAGAATTGACGGTCTGTCTGCATTCCTCAACGCAATCTCCCAACACTCTGCCGTCTCCACACCGTCAGCCGGACGCAGCACCAGAAGATTCGGAATGACGCGTAGGCTAGCCAAATGCTCAATCGGTTGATGGGTAGGGCCATCCTCACCCAGACCAATTGAATCATGCGTCATTACATAAATTACGCGCTTACCCATTAGCGCCGACAAGCGAATTGCAGGACGGCAATAGTCGGTAAAGACAAGGAACGTTCCACCATACGGAATGAGCCCACCCGTCAGGGCCATACCGTTCATTGCCGCAGCCATGCCGTGCTCTCGCACGCCGTAGTGAATATAGTTGCCGGTGAAATTGTCCTTTGTGACCGGCGTGTGGTGCTCCTTAGTGCGCGTACCAACCGAGCCGGTGAGATCGGCGGAGCCGCCAATGAGCTCCGGCAACACTGGAACAACACGCTCTAGTGTCATCTGCGACCAGACGCGTGTGGCACGCTTTGCCTTGTCTGAGGCAAAGGCAGATTTTGCCTCGGCAATGGTATCGGAAACGACCGGAAGGCGAGACGTGCCCGCAGGGTCGGCCAGCGCTGCCGCGGCGGAAGTGCCGGCCTTAGCAATCCGAGCCTTCCAATCTTCATATTCCTTTGCGCCTCGCAGCCCAGCAGCCCGCCACGTCTTCATAACTCTGTCTGGAATTTCAAACGGGGGGTGGGGCCATCCCAATCGTTCGCGCGCACCTTGTACTTCGTCTTCGCCCAACGGTGCTCCGTGGGTGGAGGCCTTTCCGGCCTTCGTTGGTGCGCCATAGCCGATGACGGTCTTGCAGGCTATGAGCCATGGCTTTGAGGCATCGCTGCGCGCTTTCTTAATTGCTTCGCTGATTGCCTTGGGATCATGCCCATCGATGCTCAGCGTATTCCAATCAGCCGCCTTGAATCGCATGACCTGGTCATCGGAAACGGCGAGGCTCGTCGGCCCGTCAATGGAAATACCGTTATCGTCGAAGAAGACGATCAGCTTTCCGAGTCCCAAGTGTCCTGCAAGTGAGATCGCCTCGTGGCTCAGGCCTTCCATTAGGCAGCCGTCTCCAGCGATGACATAGGTGGTGTGATCGATGATCTCGTCACCAAGCCGCGCATTGAGCATGCGCTCCGCAAGTGCCATGCCGACGGCATTGGCGAGGCCTTGGCCTAGAGGGCCAGTCGTTGTCTCAATCCCCGCCGCATGACCAAATTCGGGGTGGCCTGCTGTTTTGGAACCTAGTTGGCGAAAGTGCTTCAGTTCCTCAATAGTCATCCCCGGATAACCAGTTAGATAGAGCAGTGAGTAAAGCAGCATCGAGCCATGGCCCGCCGACAAGATGAAGCGATCGCGATTAGGCCAACTTGGCTCCACGGGATTGAAGCGCAGCTCTTCTGTAAAGAGAACGGTCGCAACATCAGCCATGCCCATTGGCATGCCGGGATGCCCCGATTTTGCAGCCTCAACGGCGTCCATGGCCAGCGCACGTATGGCGTTCGCCATATCCTTATGCCCGACGGCCTGTGCCGGGGTGCTCATCTCTTGCGCCTCGTTCATGTATTCATTTCCTTATTTTGGGCGGCCGTTGCTTGCCCTCACTTGTGAGGCGCACATTTAGCGAGGCTGTTGCCCGGCGTCCATGCCCGCAGTCCCAACGGCGCGATGCTCCTATGGCCTCATTGCTGGGCCGCGAGGAAGGACTTAAGCTCCGCAAGCGTCGGCAACCCAGGCCGCGCGCCCAAACGCTGGCATTTAAGCGCGGCCACCGCTGCGGCAATGCGTGCGCATTCCGCCTGCCCGCGTCCTCCCATGAGTGCCCAGGCAAAACCCCCATGGAATGCATCTCCCGCCCCCGTCGTATCGACGACATCCACAGAAAAGGCTGGTTGATGGCCCCTGGCGTTATCTGCGCTCGCCCAGAAATAGCCCTGTTCGCCGCGTGTCACTCCCGCATGTCTTACGCCGGCGGCCAGAACTCGGGCCAGACGCTGGGCATCGGCCGGTCCTGGAGCAAAATCCTCCAGGGCAGGGCGAGAAAAAATCGCATAGTCAGCCAGACCCAAGAACTCGGCGAGCACATTCCCGCCTCCCAGATCGGCATCAAGCATTGTGGTGACGCCATGCGCGCGCGCTTCTGCGAACGCAGCGCGCGTCCCCTCCACCCAGCGCAGGTCACTCAACACCGCCCCCGCACCAGCAATGCGGTCAAGCGGCAACCAGCTTGCGTCCATCGACATGGCATGATCGCGCTCGCCGACGATAAGTCGATCACCGTTACCATCAACAATCACCGCCGAAGTCGACGAGCGTGCCCCTTCATACGTCTTCAAGAACCCCACATCGACACCCTCTGCCTCTAAAAACGCACGAATTTTGACACCCGCCTCGTCCGCACCGGTACGGCTCCACAACTCCACAGGGGCACCGAGCCGCCCAATGGTTGCCGCCGCGTTCGACGCCATTCCGCCGCCGGTCTCGATGTGCTCTAGGGCTCGCACCTTTGTCGGCTCGGGAGGAAAGGCATCGATGCGGTAGACGTGATCGAGTGCAGCGTGACCGATGCAAATGATCGGCTTCACCGCACGCCCTCCGCCGCTTCTGTATCGTCGCGCGCGCGTGCCTCCTCGGCGGCATCCTCTGCAAACAGCTTTTCAAGCGTGGCAACGTCGCTGCGCGCTCGATCGCGCAGTTTTTCCATATTGCTTGCGTGCTCGTAGTCTTCAATCAGCCGCCGCTCATCGTGGGTCCGGAACGTTCGGGTGATGCGGTCTGACTCGCGCTTCGGCACGCCGAGGCTCGCCAAGAGCTGGTCGGTAATATCGAGGGCGGAAAGAAACGTCTCGCGCTGCATGTGCTTCACACCGAGATCAAGCAAGCGATGCGCATGGGCGCGGTTACGCGCGCGGGCATAAATCGGCAAGTCCGGGTAGCGGCTCTTAACCAATTCGGCTGTGCGCATTGATGACTCCACATCATCTATGGCCAGCACAAAAGCTCGCGCTGAGCGGGCGTCGGCTGCGTCTAGAATCTCTGGGCGGCTGGCATCACCAAAGAAGGCCTGGCTTCCAAACCGCTTTACGAACTCTATTTGCTCCGCGCTAATGTCGAGAGCCGTGAAAGGGATGCGTTTAGCCCTTAAGATGCGGGCGACGATCTGCCCGAAGCGCCCGAAGCCCGCAATAATCACATGCCCTTCGTTTTGCGGCATCGTGTCGTAGATTGGTGCCGGCTTGCCGCGGCGGGAGAAGTAGTCCTCGACCTTGAGAAGGAGCGGTGTTGCGGCCATCGACAACGTCACGACAATGGTGAGCAGCTCAGTATTTTCCCAAGACAAGGCGCCGGCGCTGTAGCCCACCGTAAAGAGGACGAAGGCGAACTCACCACCTTGCGCCAGCGCCAATCCTAAGCGTCGCGCCGGGCCCTGTTGCAATCCTTGCCAGCGGCCAAGCACGTAGAGGACGACTGCCTTTATAGCAACAAGACCGGTGACGAGCACGAAGATGCGACCTGGCTCTTCCAACAACAGCCGCAGATCGATCGTCATCCCGATCGCCGTGAAGAATAGCCCTAGCAAAAGCCCTTCAAAGGGCTTGATGTCTGCCTGAAGCTGGTGACGATAGGAAGATTCAGCAAGCAACGCTCCGGCAATAAAGGCGCCGAGCGCCGCAGAGACTCCTGCCTGCTGCATAAGGATTGCAACGCCAACAACCGTTAGTAACGCTGCAGCCGTCATCGCTTCTTTGACGCGCGCCAGTGCCACCAGCCGGACGAAATGGTCCAAAAGAAAGTGACCAACCACGATAACAGCTGCGATGATCAACAAACCCTGCAGCGCCGCCGCAAGATCCATCGTTGGCCCGGTGTCGCTGCCCGTCACGGCGAACAGGGGCACGAGTGCGATAAGCGGAATGGCACAGAGGTCTTGGAAAAGCAGCACCGCAAATCCCAAGCGCCCATGACGCGTACTAAGATCGCCCGTCTCCTCCATGACTTGCAGCGCGAATGCTGTCGACGACAGGGCCAGCGCCAATCCAATGAAGATGGCCGTCTGCCATTCCAGGCCCAGTAACAGAGCGATGAGAGCAAGTATGAGGCCTGTTGCACCCATCTGGGCGCTACCCAGCCCAAAAACGGCATTGCGCATGGCCCACAGCCGTTTTGGGCGCAGCTCCAGTCCAATAACGAAGAGCAAGAGCACGATGCCGAACTCGGCAAATTCAAGGAGCTCTTTGGCCTCGTAATCCGAGAAAATCCACCCAATGGTCGAGGGACCGAGCAGGATGCCGGCAACGAGATAGCCGAGCACGGTTCCAATGCCGAGCCAACGCGAAAGCGGACCCGCAATTGCAAGAGCGGCCAATAGGGCCGCCACTTCCTCCAGCGATACGCCAGCCATCACATATCCTCTCGGTTGTTATGCTTCAAATCTGCGCGCCCACACTGGCACGCAATCAAAAAGCCGGACCTGCGCCAAATCTACCCACAACGGACGAATCAACGACGCTTTTGCCATGCCCCAATCAACAACACACCGCGGCACACGGAGCGCTTGGCCCGAGATCGCGCCTGCCCTCCTTGTTTGCGACGGGCCGGTGTTATGTCGACGCTGTGCCGGCGAATTACGGCCTCTGATCCAACCGCTTGCCCATAATGCACTGCCCCGGTCGTCGAGTAAGCGAGAATCAGCGATACTGTTGTCGTGCGTTGTAATTCAATGAGCGCAGATGCTTTGCACAAGCGACGCAATCGGCTGAGCGCGGATTTAATAGCAACCACGCGTCAAGTTAGCTTTCTTTAGAAGAAACATGCTGGCTTATGCTCGTCATGCGCGCAAACGGGGGATGTTTGCGGTCAGCCGATAAGCAACGATACGAAACCTAGGGGGGGTGTCAAATGTCTTCGGATATCGTCCTGCGCGCGCTCGGAGTCATGGTCTGCCTTTATACTGTTGGCTATTTCGTCACCTCTGTAAGCGTCGCCGCTCTCAACGCCGTCAGTTACAATACGGGCCCCGCCTGCGGGCAAACGGGATGTGTAACGTTATCTGCCGACGCTCAGTCGGCCCTGGAGCCGCGCGCCGAACCCGTGTGGATAGCAGCAGCGTTCCTGACATTCGACTGAGAGGAGCGTTCGCGCC